>JBDLIA010000066.1 GCA_039715185.1 Gemmatimonadota bacterium | reverse complement strand
CGGGAGAAGCTACCCCCGAGCCGGCCGGTACGCCCTCCGCGCCCACAGTCCCCGAGCCCTCCGCGGCGCCGCGACCGTCGCGCCGACCGCTCCTCGCGCTGGGCGCGTTGGCGGCCGTCCTGCTCGCGGCGCTGGCGCTGTGGCTGTGGCTGGGCGACCGGAGCGAACCACCGGCGCCCAGCCTGGCGGGCGCCGGCGCCGCGACCGTCATTCCGCCGTTCCAGGTGCCGGGCGGCTCCGAGGACGCGGCGCTCCTGGCGGAGGGCGTGGCCACGCTGCTGGCGGCAGCGCTCGACGGCGCGGGCGGGCTCGCTGTCGTCAGTCCGCGCGCGGTCCTGTCGCTGGCCGCGCGCCGGCCGGGCCTGTCGCCCGCACAGGTCGCGGAGCGCTTCGAGGCTCCGTTCCGGGTGGAAGGCACCGTGGTCGAGGCGGCCGGGCGGCTGCGGATCGAGGCGCGCCTGCTCGACGCGAGAACGAACACGTCGGGCGCGTCCGCCACCGGGGAGGCCCCGCGCGATTCTCTGTTCGCGCTCGTGGACGACGTCGCCACGCAGATCCTCGCGGCGCGGGGCGCGGACCCCCTTACCCGGGTGGCCGCGCGGACCACTTCGTCCCTGGGGGCCTTCAAGGCGTACCAGCGCGGCTCGGAGGCCTTTCGAGCGACGAGCTACGAGGCGGCCGTCGAGGCGTTCACCGAGGCGGTCGACCTTGACCCCGACTTCGCCCTCGCGCACTACAGGCTGTCCGCAGCGTCGGAGTGGGCCTTCGACTTCCAGCGCGCGCGCGTCGCCATCCGAAGCGCGCAGCGCAGCGCCGAGCGCCTGCCGGGCCGGGAGCGGGAGCTGGTCAACGCGTGGGCCGCTTTGCTCGAAGGCGACGCCGATCGCGCCGAGCGGCTCTACGAGGCGCTGGTCGCGCAGACGCCGCACGACCCGGAAGCGTGGGCCGGGCTGGGCGAGGTGCTCGTGCATTTCAACCCCGTCAGGGGCCGGCCGGCGGCTGAGGCGGAGGAGCCGCTGCGCCGCGCCATCGACCTGGATCCGGGGGTGGGCGAGGCGCGCTTCCACCTCCTGGAGTTCGCCGCCGCCGCCCAGCGTCGCTCCGCCTTCGACTCCCTGTACGCGGGCGTCGACGCCACCAGCGACCAGGCCATCGCGTGGCGCGCCGTGCGCGCCGCGGCGTGGGGAGACGAGACCGAGCGGGCGAGCGTCCGCGCCGCGCTGCGGGCGGCGGACCCCATCGTCTACGGCGTGGCGCTCGGCCGGATCGCGGCGAACCTGGGGGACCTGGAGGCCGCATCGGCCCTCGGCGCCATGGACGACCCGCCGCTGGACACGCCGGAACTAGCCGCAGCCGGACACATCCTGAGGGCGTCCGTCGAGGCCGCTCGCGGACGCCCGGACGCGGCCCGCGGGCTGCTCGGCCGGGCGCGCGACGCCGAGCCCGACTGGGCTCGCGAGTTCGCGGCGCTGTTTGCCTTGCTGCCGGGCTGGCCCACCGATTCCGCCGAGCTGGCGCGCGTCCGCGCCGACCTCGAGGCGTGGGATCCGGGCACCCGTTCGCCCAACATCGGTTTCTTTCTCGGCGCGCACGCGGACGCGCACCGTCACCTGCGGCACTACCTGCTCGGCCTCCTGGACGCGCGCCTTGGCCAGATCGCCTCGGCGCGGGAACGGGCGCTCACCCTGGAGCGCCTCGGCCGCTCCGAGGAGAGTCGCGCGCTGGGCCGGGCACTCGCCGAGAGCCTCCGCGCCCACGCCTCGGCGGCCGAGGGCGACACGGACGCCGCGCTCCGGCACCTGGACGCCGTGGCCCTGGAGGCGCCCATCGAGAGGGTGATGATCTCGCCGTTTTTCGCGCGCTCGCCGGACCGGTGGCTGCGCGCCGAGCTGGCCGTCGTGGCGGGCGACACTGAGGAAGCTCTGCGCTGGCTGCGCAGCCTGGGCGAGGGGTACGAGTTCCTGTACGCGGCCCCGGCGCACCTGCGCATGGCTGAGTTGCTCGATCGCCAGGGACGGACCGGCGAAGCCGTCGACCAATACCGCCGCTTCCTGGAGCTGTGGGCCGACGCGGAGCCGGCGGCGCTCGCGCAGGTCGCGGAGGTACGGAGCCGGCTGGCCCGGCTCGCAGACGCGCCGTGAGCGAGCCGCTGCGCATAACGCGGGAGTTCGACGACCCGGCGGCCCTGCGCGCGCACCTCGACGCGGGAGGCGACCTGGCCTACGCGGTGCTCCAGGGCCTCGACCTCACACCCTTCGGGGACGATCTGGCCCGCACGAGCGTGCACTGCGCGGTGGTCCTGGGGGGCCGCGCCGATCCCGAGTTGCTGGAGAGCATGCGCCAGCGGGGAGCGGTCCTCTTTCCCACGACCGTGTTCGCTGACTGCGTCTTCGACCCCTACCCCTCGGGTCTGTACACGCCCGAGCGGCTGATCCTGGACGAGTACGTGCTGGGCGAACCCGCGAGCGCGCGGAACACGCTGGACGCGCGCATCTACCGCCAATACATCGACGCCGGACGGGAGCGCGCCCGCGATCTGTTGACCGCGCTCGCGCGCCGCCTGCACGACCACGGCATGACCGACGCGCTCGGCGAATTCATCTCGGAGCAGAACGTGGTGGCGATCATGGGCGGCCACGGTCTGGAGCGCACCGACGAGATGTACCGCGGCGTCGCCCTGCTCGCCGGGGACCTGACCAGACGGGGCTACCTGCTGGCTACGGGAGGCGGCCCGGGGGCCATGGAGGCCGCGCACCTGGGCGCGTGGCTCGCCGACCGCGGCACCGAGGAGCTGGACGCCGCGCTCTCTCTCATGGCGGGAGCCCCCACCTTCGAACATCCGCTGTGGCAGGACACGGCGGCTCGCGCCCACGCGAGGATCAGAATGGACGGCGCTCCCCTCAGAGACTCGCTCGGCATCCCCACCTGGCACTACGGGCACGAGCCGCCCACGGTATTCGCGTCCCGCATCGCCAAGTACTTCGACAACAGCGTCCGCGAGGACGGCCTGCTGCGCATCGCCCAAGCGGGCGTGGTGTTCGCTCCGGGCAGCGCGGGCACCGTCCAGGAGATCTTCCAGGACGCCGCCCAGAACCACTACGCCACCGGCGCTCCGAGTCCCATGGTGTTTCTGGGACGGGATTACTGGACCGACGCGAAGCCGGTTTACCCGCTGCTGCGCCGGCTCGCGCACGGGCGAGCCTACTCCGAGAAGCTCTTCATCGGCGACGACATCGCCGACGTGGCGGACTGGATCGATCGCTGGAATCCGCCCACCCCTCCGCAGTTCGAGACCGACCTGGAGACGGCCTAAGCGCCGTCTGAAGCTGCGACTCAGCCGCTCGCAAACTGCAACGCAAGCCGTCTTACGCAGGGGCCGACGGCACCAATCACGCTCCTCCGATTGTGTGTTGAAACAGGGCTCAAATCATTTATGGAATAGCGAGTACGCGTTTTTCAACATGACGCCTACCTGCCCGGCACGGGTCTGGCCTTTGCTATGGTGCGACCGCGGAGACGGCCCCCCGTTCTCTCCGCGATTGAGGAGTGCGATAATGCGACAACGCAACGCGATCATAGACTGGCTCCGCTTCGGCGCGATCACGGGACTCGTGTTCGCCGCCGGCGTCGGAGTCGCGGCCTGGCGCTTCGAGTTGCCCGGCCCGCAACTGGCCGTGGCGATGGCGGCGGCGTTCGCCTTCGGCGCCACGATCGAGTGGATCAGCCTGAAGTTCAGGGGCCCGGCCACGGCGTTCGCGGTGATCCTGACGATCGCCTTCGTGGGTACGCTGGAGGCCTATGCTCCGGGTGACGATGGCGTCGCGATCACGCAGGACCTCCAGGCGCTCACGTCGGTCCTCACGGACCCGGACACGGCGGTCGAGGCCGCCGAGCGCCAGGCCTCGGTCGCGCGCAACGTCGCGACCGGGGATGCGCTCGCCGCCGAGCGCGCGCAGCGGCAGGCTGAGCGGCAGTCACGGGAGGGGGACTCCACGTCGCTCGCCAAGTTGCTTAGGAAGGGCGTACGCCGGTCGGGAGGGGCCGGCTCGCCCTGAAGGGGTGAGCGGGGCGTTGGGAGGCGTCCCGCTCACCGAGCCTCGTCGGCAACAGCCTTGTGGAACCGGACGGGGCTACCGCAATGTTTGATATAACACGGGCTCCGCATCAGCCCCCTGCCACCTCACCGGCTTCGCAGGTGAGCCATGCCGCTCCAGTGCTTTTCCGACCGTCTCCAGCTTCTCTCCCAACACGCGTCCCTCTGCCTGGCGATACTCGCGTTGGTGGAGGCACCCGCCGCGATGCTGGCTGCACAGAACGATGTCCGCGTAGAACCCGCGTCCTACCGACTCGCGCTGGCCTTGCTCGACGCGGGAGACACCGCAAGCGCCGTCGACCGACTCCGCGACGTCGTAGAGGAAGTGCCCGACTTCGGTCCGGCGTTGCTCCGTCTCGGCTCGATCCTTTCGTCCCAGGCCCACGAGATCGAACGGCAGTATGACCAACGCATGGAGGCGGAGCGCCTGCTCGAGCGCGCCCACCGACTGATGGGCTCGGACCCCGAGGTCCTGCTGGAGTACGGGCTGCTGCTTCGGAAGCAGCACGTGCGCGTGGACGCGAAGAGGGTGCTGGATCGCGCGTGGAAGGCGGCGGAGGAAAAGGGCGAGTCCATTTCTCGGGACAACCGAGCCCGCATGCACTTCGAGTTGGGCCGGATCTACCAGGCGTGGTGGGAGGACTGGGACGGGCTCGTGATGGTCCCGCCGACGGCCGAGCGCATCAGTTGTTCGGGAATCGCCTGGGGCGGGGGACCCGATCAAGCATCACCCGTCCTCTGTCCCGAGGCCTGGGCGGAACAGAACGAGCAGGCTGTACCTCTCGCCGGCCTGAAGTCGGAAGAGCGCGCGCGCATGATGGAGCACTTCCTCCTCGCCCTCGAGGCGGACCCCGGGCATGTGGACGCGGCCGTCGCCGCGCTGAGCTACCTGGCCGAGGGCGGCGAGTGGAAGCGATACGACCAGATTGCCCACGAGCTCCTCCGACAGTCGCCCAGGGACCCGCGTACCAATCTGTTCGTAGGCTTGGGGCTCCACAACCGCGGACGAGACGATGAGGCGGAAGCGGCTTTTCGGAGGGCCGTCGAGCTGTTACCGAGCGATCAGCGCCGCGTGTTCGAGGACGTCGGCGTGCTCCTCCCGCGGAACGAGCGGCGACGATACGAGGCGGCAGACCGGCTGGAGCGCGCGGACTTCAACCGCATGGTCTTCACGGCCAAAGACCCGCTGTTTCTGACCGACGCGAACGAGCGCGAGCTGGAGCACTATGCTCGGCTCGCCTGGGCGGAGCTTCGATTCTCGGCGCCTGCGTCGGGTCTGCGCGGATGGGAGTCGGATCGCGGCAACATCTGGGTGCGCTACGGGCGGCCGTGGCGCTCCGCCATGTGTTGCTACGGGCTTCCGGTGCGCACGATCACATGGTCATACGGGCCCCGGGGACCTCTTTTCCAGTTCGACAAAAGGCTCACCTACCGGCGAGCTCGCTTCGAGGTCAAGTCCTTCGTCGTGGCCGAAGCCCTCGAAAAGGAATCTCCCGAAGCCTACACGCCGGTCACGGTAACGGCCGTGCACTCCATCCCGCACCAGCTCGCGCGGTTCCGGGGCAGCGGCGCCGACCTGACGCGGGTGGAGATCTACGCGGCGCCCCCACTCGACTCGCTCGGCGCGGACTCCGGCACCCGACTGGAGACCGGGATCTTCACGTTTCTCCTGGACTACACGCCTGTCTGGCAGCGGAAGAACACCACCGAGCTCACCGAGCGGGGAGTGGGCCTAACGTACGTCTTCGAGGTGCTGCCCGGCGCGTACCGCTACGCGCTCGAGGCCCGACGTGCCGGGCCCGACAGTCTGCCGCGGCCCGTGGGCCGCGCCCGCACCACAGTCGAGACCGAGGTCTTCCCGGCCGGCCGGCTCTCCATCTCGGATCTCCTCCTGGCCGCGGACACGGTCCGTCCGAGAAACTCAGCGCAGGCCCGCCGCGACGATCTCGTCATCGTGCCATTGCGGGGAACGACGGTGCCAGCCGACCAGCCGATACACCTGTACTTCGAAGTGTACGGACTCGCGGCCGATAGCGCGGGTGTTGGCGCGTTCCGGGCCGAGTTGGCCGTCGAAGACTCGACCAAGCGCAGCTTCGGCGCGAGGCTGATCCGCGCAGGGCGCAACGTGCTGGGCCTGGGAGAGGACCAGGACGCGACGGTGAGTTGGGAGCGCCAGGCCGAGATCGTCGACGACATGGTCCCGGAGTACATCTCGATCGAGGTGCCGGGCCTGGAGGCGGGTGAGTATGCGGTGCGAGTGCGCCTGATCGACCTCGCGACGGGACAGGAGGCAGAACGAGTGCGGCGAGTTAGTGTCGTCCCGGAGGAGGCCGGAGGCCGCTAGCCGTTCACACCGACAGGTAAACGCCCCCTAAACCCGCCCCGAAAACACCTAGGGCCGGTCTCGCTTCGCTTGAGTGTTGATTTTTCAACAGCAGCCGTGTACGTTGGGGACCGAATCAGCCCGTATCGGCCCCTACCCAGAGGTCCACGTGCACGAGCTTCCCCGACTGAGCCGCCGTGAGCGAGAGGTGATGGACATCGTCCACGAGCTCGGCAACGCCACGGCCGCCCGCATCCGCGAGCACATGGCTGATCCGCCCACCGACGCCGCCGTGCGCTCGACCCTTCGCATCCTGGTGGAGAAGGATCAGCTCAGGTACGAGCGGGAGGGACCGCGCTACGTCTACTTCCCCACGGCGCCCACCAAGCGCGTTCGCCGCTCCGCGCTGCGACACGTGGTCAACACGTTTTTCGGCGGGTCGCTGGAGGGCACCGTGGCGGCCCTCCTCGATCTGGAAGACAGGGAGCTGGACCCCGAGGAGCGGGAGCGCCTCCGGCGCATGATCGAGGGCGCGCAGGAGGACGGACTGTGAGCGCGTTCGCCCTCGGCCTCGATGCCATGGATCCCGAGCTGGCGCGCGCAGCTGACATCGGGCTGCGGGCGACCGCGCTGCTGGCCATCGCGGTGGCGTCCACCTGGGCGCTGCGGCGCCGCGCCGCCGATGCGCGCCACGCCCTCTGGACCGCCACGTTCGTGTTGCTCCTGGCGCTGCCGGTGGCGGTTTCGTGGGCACCCGCGCTGACGCTCGCCATCCTGCCGGCGCCCGCTCCGGAGGCGCCGGCGCCGGCTATCCGGTCGCCCGAGGGGCACGTCACCCCCATCGAATCCGTTACCGCCGACGCGCCGCGGAGGACCGAGGTCGCGCCGGCCCTCGAGTACAGCGGCGCCCCGGCGAGCAACTCCTCGTCCGGGCAGTGGTGGCTCGCGCAGGCGATGCTCTTCCTCTGGGGTGCTGGCGTGCTCGCGGCCCTCGCTTCGGTGGGCGTCGGCGTCCGGCGCTTCCACGCGCAGGTGCGAGACGCGACACCGATTCGCGACGCCTCGTGGCGCCGGAGGGTGGACTCGCTGAGGGAGAGGCTCCGCGTCCGGGGCGACGTGGGGTTGCTGGCCAGCGACTCCGCGGCCACCCCCATGACCGGTGGGTGGCTGAGGCCGGTCATCCTGCTACCGGAGTCGGCGCACGGGTGGAGCTCCGAACGCCGCGATGTCGTGCTGGCGCACGAGATGATCCACGTGCGCCGCCGCGACGCCCTGCGGCAGGTGCTCGGTCGGGTCGCGCT
Organism: Gemmatimonadota bacterium; assembly: GCA_039715185.1. NCBI lineage: Bacteria > Pseudomonadati > Gemmatimonadota > Gemmatimonadota bacterium. The sequence goes on along the minus strand of JBDLIA010000066.1, from coordinate 10,757 downwards.
GGCCCTGTACTGGTTCCACCCGCTCAGTTGGGTCGCGTCTCGCCTGTCGGCGGCCAGCCGCGAGCAGGCGTGCGACGATGGCGTGCTCGCACTCGGGACCCGGCCTTCGGAGTACGCCGCGCACCTCATCGAACTGGCGGAGCGCGCGCATCGCGCCCCAGCCGTCCTCGCGCTTCCCATGGTCCAGCGCTCGCAGCTGGAGAGGAGAGTCATGGCCATCCTGGATCCCCGGCGCCGCCGTTTGAGCGTGCCGACGACCGCTCTGGTCGTCCTCGTCCTGGGGGCGTTCAGCGTCCCGGCGGCGATCGCCCGTCCGGTTCCCGCTCAGCCGCCTGCGGTGGCGGTCGACGGCCCCGGCGAACTGCCTCCCGCGCCGGAACATGTCGAACTCACACGCGCCGCAGAGCCGACAGCGACAGTGACGGTGAAGGCCGATGCGGCCGGTCCAGCTGTGGCTTTCGAGCCCCCGCCCGCCGTCCAGGAGATTGCCTGCGATGTCAGAGGCGTTCACGGAGACTTCAGCGGCACGTTCACGATGAGCGGGGACCGTCACGAGCATTCGGGGACGTACAACGGCGACCGGGTGATCCAGAAGTTCGTCGATGACCTGCGCCTGTGTATGCGCATCCACGGAGATGTCGTGCTGTCCGACGAGGGCACCTCGGTGCGCGCGGTCGGCGCCGATAGTTGGGTACTGCTCGAATCCGAGGAGGGCGCGCTTCGGCGAATGGTCATCACGGAGGGGCCGGGGGGCATCGAGCACTCTTGGAGCGTGGACGGACGCGACCAGGCTTTCGACGACGGCGCGCGCGAATGGCGAGATCGAATGTTCACGGTCCTCAACGGATACTGGGAGGCCAACCGGATCCGAGGCCGGCAGAGCAGCCTCAGAGGCCGAATCTCCTCGCACCGAGGGCGCGTGAGCAGCCTGCGGGGCCAGATCTCGTCGGCCCGGGGTCGGGTCAGCAGCCTGAACGGCCAAATCTCCTCCGCGCGGGGCCGGGTCAGCAGCCTGAAGGGCCAGATCTCCTCCGCCAGGGGCCGGGTCAGCAGCCTCAAGGGCCGGATCTCCTCCGCCAGGGGCCACGTGAGCAGCCTCAGAGGCCGGATTTCCTCGATCCGCGGACGGATGTCGAGCCTCAGCTCCGCGGCTCGCAGCACGAGCGACTCCACCACGCGGGCCCGGCTGGAGCAGGAACTGGAGGAGCGAAGAGCGCAGATTCGGGCGATTGAGCGCGAGATCGGCGAGTACGACGTCGAAGGCCGTGTTGCCGAGATTCAGCGTGAAATCGACGAGTACGACATCGAAGGCCGTGTCGCCGAGATTCAGCGCGAAATCGACGAGTACGACGTCGAAGGCCGTGTCGCCGAGGTTCGGCGCGAGATAGACGCGTTCGACCTCGAGGGTCGCGTCCTGACGCTGGAACGCGAGATCGAGGAGTACGACCTCGAGGGCAAGGTCCTGGCGACCGAGCGAGAAATCGAGGAACTCGACGCGGATCGGAGAGCGGCCGAGATCGAGGCCCGGCTCGCCCCCGAGATCGAGGAGCTGCGGCGACTGATCCGCCGCTTGTAGGCCCGAAGGCTCGCGCCGGCCCAATATATGAGAAGCCCCGGCGAGGTTGGCCGGGGCTTCGCAACGTCCACCATGAATGGTCGCGGCAGGTCTCCACGACATGCTTGCGCAACCGTGCTGTGCTGCGACACCGTTTGATGGTAGGACGACCCTCGGTTCACTTGGTCGACTCACCGACGTGACTTGAGCGAGCCGTGTGGCACTCCCACGGCGCACTGCCCGCCTCGACTAGGAAGATCCTGATCCACGAGACTCGCATCACCGCCCGAAGCCGCCACCAAACCGCTCGTGGGCGATCCGTTGCAGCACATGGGGCCGACCGCGGGTGGCGAGTTGGCGCCATCGCACTCCTCGCCTACGCCATCGTTGCGTGCGGCGAGGACGGGCCGACGGACCCGGCCGTAATCGAAGCGATCGCCGTCCTCGAGGTCGTCGAAGGCGGGGTCCGCGGCGTGGTCGCAGCGCGGCCGGATCCGCAGGCCGCCGTACGGGTGCTCACCCCGGAGGGCGATCCCATCCCAGGGGTGGAAGTGCTCTGGACGCCGAGCGAGGGCGCAGGAAGCGCTACCCCGAGCACGACGAGCGACGGAGACGGCGTGGCCGTAGCCGAGTGGACGCTGGGAGAGCAAGCGGGCACGCAGCGGATCTCCGCTGGGCTCGCGAACGGCGCGGAAGTCACCATTGAGGCCACCGCGGCGCCCGGGGTCGTGAGTGTGCTGGAGGGCCCCGAGCGGGTGTTGGTGGAGGTTGGCATGGCGACGCCAGCCCCGATCCGCTTGCTGGACGCCTTCGGCAACGAGGTTCCTCCGTCGCGCGCGACGTGGTCCACCGCGTCCACCGACGTGGCTAGTGTCGACGGCGCCGGCGTGGTGTCGGGAGTGGTCGTTGGCCTGACCGAGCTGCACGTCGACGTGGACGGCCGCAGGGCGGTCGTCCCCCTGGAGGTGCGGCCGATCTTCCGGCTCACCCAGATTGCCGCGGGGCTGACGCACGCATGCGGACTGGCCGACGGCGGCGCGGCGTACTGTTGGGGGCGAAGCCGGGATGGCGCGCTCGGAAACGGCAGCTCGGAGCCGGTGGACGGCGCGGTTCGGGTGCTGAGCGAAGTGCCCTTTTCCTCGTTGAGCCTCGGTGATGCGAAATCGTGCGCCGTTGCGGTCTCTGGCAGAGGATACTGCTGGGGTTGGAAGGGGCACTCGCTGCTCGGTGACAGCGTTTTCGCGGGGGACGCACTCGTGCCGGAGCCGATCGCCCTGGACGTCCCGCTCCGTGCGCTCGAGGCGAGCCTGCACCATGGGCAATGCGCAGTCACGATTGAAGGTGACGCGTACTGCTGGGGCCACAACGACACCGGCCAGATCGGCCAGGGGTTCGAGTCCAGTACAGTCTTCACGCCGAGGCGTCTATCGGTGGACGGTCCGGTGCGCGGCGTCGCGCTGTCGCCCTTCCACGGCTGCGCGGTGCTCGAGTCGGGAAGCACCTGGTGCTGGGGATCAGCAGGAAGACTGGGAGCGAACGAGGATCTCGGCGTGACCTACCCGCCTATCCAGGTTGCGGGCACACAGGAATTCGGCGGACTCGTGCGCGGCTTCGATGGCACCTGCGGGCTCACTGCTGACAGTCGGGCGTTCTGCTGGGGCGGCGGCGCCTGGGAGGGGATCGAGCCCAGAGTGGATTTTCCCCGGATCCCGACCGAGGTGGCCAATTTCCGCTTCCGGCGCCTCGCCTCAGCCCGAAACCGCATGTGCGGTATCCTGTTGGCCGGCGAAGCCGGATGTTGGGATGGGGCGAGTTCGGAGATGGCGCCCTTCGTGGTGCCCGGCGTCACGCAATTCTCGATGGGCTGGTTCCTGGCCTGCGCTCTCGACTCTGACGGCGCGCCATACTGCTGGGGCGGCGACTTTCCCCCGACGCCGACCCGCGTCTACGCGCGGATCCCGCCGGAGTAGACACGACGAGGCCCCGCCGGCGGAAGCCGCCGCGGGGCCTTCACTCGCCTCAATGGTCGCGGTAGGACTCGAACCTACGACCTCACGGATGTGAACCGTGCGCTCTAACCAACTGAGCTACGCGACCTGACTTCATCTCCAGCGAAAAAGGGCCGGGTCGAGACCCGGCCCCGAGTACCCCCAAGGGGATTCGAACCCCTGTCGCGTGGCTGAGAACCACGAATCCTAGGCCTCTAGACGATGGGGGCGTACCCTCCCGCTTGCGCGAGCGGAGTACAAAGATAGATGGGTCGGTGTAAGCGTCAAGGCTCTCGCAGGGCCCGACGGAAGACCCATCGAGGAAGGTAGGGCGCGTGCCCGAGCTGCCGGAGATCACCGCCTACGTGGAGGCGCTCGACCGCTTCGTGGTCGGCGATACGCTGGAGCGCCTGCGAATCCGCTCGCCGGCGCTTCTGCGCACCTACGACCCACCTGCGTCCGCCGTGGAGGGCCGCACGATCGCGGGCGTCCGACGGCTCGGCAAGCGCATCGTGTTCGCGCTCGAGGACGGCGAGCCCCCGCTCTACATCGTCCTCCACTTGATGGTCACGGGCCGCCTGCGCTGGCGTCATCCGGGCGTGACGATTCCCCGCAAGACGGGGCTCGCGGCGTTCGACTTCGCGCACGGCAGCCTGCTGCTCACGGAGACCGGCACCAAGAAGAAGGCGTCGCTGCACGTGGTGGCCGGAGACGCAGGCCTCGCGGCGCACGACAGGGGCGGCGTGGAGCCGCTGGAGGTCGACTTCGACGAGTTCCGCGCCGCCCTCCAGCGCGAGAACCGCACGCTCAAGCGCGCACTGACCGATCCGCGCATCCTCAGCGGGATCGGAAATGCGCACTCCGACGAGATCCTGCTGGAGGCGCGGCTGTCGCCGCTCAAGCGCTCGCGCGACCTGTCCGAGGACGAAGCCCGGAGGCTATTCAGCGCCACGCGGCGGTCGCTCCGTGAATGGACGGAGATCCTTCGCTCCGAGGTCGGCGAGGGTTTCCCCGAGAAGATCACCGCGTTCCACGCGGCCATGAAGGCCCACGGCAAGTACGGCGAGCCGTGCCCCCAATGCGGATCGCCCATCCAGCGCATCAAGTACGCCTCCAACGAGACCAACTACTGCCCCACCTGCCAGACCGGCGGCCGGCTGCTGGCAGACCGCGCGTTCTCCAAGCTGCTCAAGGACGACTGGCCCAGGACGCTCGAGGAGCTGGAGGGCCTTCTGGGCGAAAGCTAGGCGAGCTCGTTCACCACCGCCCAAGCCAGCAGCGGCACCATGATCTCGTGGTGCCCCGTGATCTGGTAGCCCTTCCCGCCGCCCGTCCTCGTCGGACGCTCCACCACGTTTACGCGCGGCCGGTAGTGGCGGATCATGTCCATGTCCGCCGTGACGAAGACGCGCGGCGCGCCGTCGTTGGCGTTGCGGCACACCGTCAGCGCCTTGAGGAACACCTCGGGCATCATGACGGCGGAGCCGATGTTCAGCGCGACGCCGCCCTCCAGCCCCTCCAGGTGCGCCGCCAGGCGCCGGAAGTCGCGGAAGCTGGCGGCGCCGATCGCGGCGCCGTCGGTGGCCGGGTGTTGGTGCGTGATCTCGGCGCCGATCGCCGAGTGCACCGTGAATGGGAGCCCCAGCCTGTGGGCCGCGAGCAGGATCGAGTGCTCGCCGGCCACCAGGTCGTCGCGGCCAGCCAGGTCCAGTCCCAACGCCTCGCCCAGGCCGCGTTCCTCGGCGGCGCCTCGTCGTATCGCCTCGTTGATCCCCCGCCCGGTCTCCTCGGCCATACCGAACGTGCCGTCGGCAAGGCCGGCCTCGACGTCCTCGCTGGTGCCGCCCCACCGCGCCAGCTCGTAGTCGTGGATCGCGGTGGATCCGTTGGCGGCGAACGCGGTGATCACGCCCCGCTCCGCCAGATCGATCAACACGGGGGACAGGCCCGTCTTCACCACGTGCCCGCCCATCATGCACAGCACCGCCCCGCGCCGCTCGGCCCGGGAGCGCACGGCGTCGGCGATCGCGCGCACGAGCGCCCTCAGGTCCGCCGCCACAAGCACGTCCGGCAGGGACTCCAGGAAGGCGCCGAAGGTGGCGTCGGCGCCGGCAGCGGGCCGCGCAGCGAGCTGAGCCGCCGCTAGCTTGTCTTCTCGGGATCCGATGGGAACGGTGCGCAGCCGGGAGAAATCCAACTCCGGGGGTCGGTTCACGGCCGTCGCTGAGACTCGGGGGACCGGGAGCCCAACGCGGACCGGATCAGCGGCGGCGCCGGGCGGGAAGCTCAGGGAAGCTTCTGGCCCTCTTGGTAGTTCGTCAACTTCAGCGTCAGCGACCGCACCCAAGGAGCCTTCGACTCCATCAGTACCAGGACGCGGCGCTCGTCGTCCGTGAAGTAGACCTCGAGCTCGCTTTCCTCGCCGAAAATGCCGTCGGTCTTGATGATCGGCCGCACGACGATGGTGTCGAACTCGCCGGCCGGCACCTTCACGCGCTCCTTGCGCACGACCTCGATGCGGACCGGGTTGTCTTCCGCTTTGAAGTACCGATTGAAGGTGTAGGAGTCGCCCACCTCGAGCGGCAAAGTGCGCACGAAGAAGAACATGGACACCTCGTCCAACGGGTCGTTGGACGGCAGGAATCCGCTCCGGTCCCGCTCCACCCAGTGCCAGGTGAGGTTGTCGGGGTAGAAATCGAACGTCCGGTTGCGGACGAAGTCGTCTTCCTTCTGGTTCTTCTGGAAACGGCGCGCGACCAGGGAATTGACGTCCAGCCACGACTGGAACGTGTCGTCCACCTTGAACGCCCCGAATAGCACCGATCCCTTGATGCCGAGCTGGATGTGGTAGGTATCGTGGCCGCGGATGTCCTCGACCTCGGGGACCTCCAGGAATCCGTCGCCGACGGTGCCGAAGAGTCCCACGCTGAGCTGGTACTCGGCGCGCTCTCCCGGGCCCCAGGGCACCGGAGTCACCCCGACTACCAGACCATCTGTCGTGTCCCGTTCGAGCCCGCGAGACGGCGCCGTCGCAACTTGCGACTGCGACGCGAGCGAGCCGAACAAAGCGGTCGCCACAAACAGCATCTTCATGATCGCGTTGGGCTAACTGGAATCAGCGCCGGGGTTGCGCTGACCTGAGCCGCCACGTCGGCGGCGTTTCTTCCTCCGCTTGGAAGTACCAGAGCCGCGATCCGCGGGTTCCCCTCCGGAGTTCGTCCGGTTCCGGTCGGGACGCCGCCCATCCCCACCGGCGGGCCGGCCGGCCCCCGGCTTTCGGCGGCTCCTGGAGCGTTTGCGGTCGGGGCCTTCCCGGGCCAGGTCGGCGTCGGGGGACTCCAGCGGGAAGGGTCCGGGCACGTGCCCGCCGAAGGCGGCGCCGCGCACGTGCCGCAGCGCCTCGGCCAGCTTGAAGCGGGTGGCCCTCTGGCGTCGGCCGTGGACCCGCTCCGCCTCGCCGCTGGTCACCCGGCGCGCGTGCGGCGCCAGGGCCCGCAGCAGCTCGGCGTCCGAGGACCAGCCGTCGGAGCGAAGCAGCGGCTCCGCGCCGACCGTTTCGAACGCCTTGCGCAGCACGAGCGCCCGGTAAGCGCGAAAGCCGGCGCCGGGCGAGCCCGCGTCTCGCGGCCACCCGCGTCGGCGCGCCAGCCGCTCGAACGCCCCGCGGGCCACGCGCAGGCCCCACGGCGCACCCCTCAGATCCGGCCGAGCGCCGTTGGCGACGATGTCGGCGCCGCCTTCGATGTGCCTGACCAGCTCGGGGATGAGCGCGGGATCGTCGGTGAAGTCTCCGTGCAGCGCGACGATGGCGTCCCGCTTGGGATACTGCGACATACGCGCCGCCTTGCGCAGGGCCCGTTCCAGCGTGGGGCCGTACCCGCGGCGCTCCTTGCAGCGCACGACGGTCAGCGGCAGAACCCCCCGGTACGAGGCGAGGATATCCGCCGTTGCGTCGGTCGACGCGTCGTCGGCGACCACGATGTGGTAATCGCGGCCGTACTCGGCCATGACGCGGCGCACCTTCCAGAGGAGCGGGCCGATGGTCCGCTCCTCGTCGTGCACGGGAATGCATATGTAAACGAAGGTCACCGATCCTCCCTCAATTCCGGCCTGTCGCCGCTGGGGTAACCCCCGGGCCGGGCAAACGGTCCCGCGGCCGTCCGAATCACGTTGTAGGCCCCAAGGTAATACGCTATCGTTCCACTCCCGCGTCGGCCCGCCCGCGGGAATCGCGCGTGGTGAAGGGCAGGAGCGACGAGGAGGCAAAGCGATGTCCGTGCGCGGAGAGGCCGGTCTCTACTGGCGGGTGCTCCGCTATCTGGGAGGATACGAGGGAATCCTCGTCCTCGCGGTGCTCGCCACGATGCTGTTCGCGTTCTTCGACGCGTTCAGCCTGGTCATGCTCATCCCCTTTCTCAATTCGCTGTTCGGGGACGCGCCTCTCAGCGTCGGCTCCGACGGCTCGGCCATGGAATGGTTGCTGGGCCAGACCGTGGGGCGCGTCGTATCTCCGGGCCAGTCCCCGCAGGACGTGCTGCTGGCCATCATCCTGTTCATGCTCGCCGTCTTCGCGCTCAAGAACGCGTTCGACTTCCTCAAGCGATACCTGGTGGCGCGGCTCGAGCAGAGCGTAACGCGCGACCTTCGCGACGAGGTGTACGGACACCTCCTGGAGCTGGACCTCCGCTTCTTCGGAAAAACCCGAGCGGGCCAGGTCATCTCGCGCCTGACCGGGGACGCCGAGCGACTCCGGTCGCTCGTCACGCGCAACATCTCTCAGGGCCTGACTGCGTTCCTGCGGGTGCTCGCGGCGCTCGCGCTGCTCCTGTCGATCTCGGCGGAGTTGACGCTCGTTTCGGTCGTCGTGCTCCCCGGCATCTTTCTGGTCTGGAGCCGCGTCGTGCGACGCCTGCGCCGGGGGGATCGCAGAGTGCTGGACCTGGCCGGGGAAGTATCGTCGCACATTCAGGAAACCGTGAGCGGAATCCGTCTTGTGAAGGCCGCCGCGGCGGAAGCTTACGAGCGCGAGCGGTTCGGCCGGCTGACGCATTCCTACTTCCGTACCTTCCTGCGAACCGAGAAGCTGCGCGCCGCCACGGGCCCGCTGTCGGAGATGATGGCGGCGCTCGGCACGCTCCTGCTGCTGTGGTACGGCAGCAACCTGGTGCTGGTGGACGGGACCCTCACAGGCGCCGCGTTCATAGGCTTCCTGGGCGTCAGCATGCAGCTCTATTCGCCCGCCAAGGTGCTGTCTCGGCTGCCCGCGGCCATCCAGCCGGGGTTGGCCGCCGCCGAACGCGTGTTCGAATTCCTGGACGCGCCGATCGAGATTCGCGACGTGGTCGGGGCCAGGCCGTTCGGTGGCCTCGCCGAGGGCATCCGCTTCGAGGGCGTGGGGTTCCACTACGAGGAGGGCGAGCCCGTGCTGAGCGACATCGACCTGGAGGTCCGGGCGGGGGAAGTGGTCGCGCTCGTCGGCCCGAGCGGCGCCGGCAAGACGACCTTCGTGGACCTCGTCGCCCGCTTCTACGACCCCACCTCCGGGCGCATCACGTTCGACGGCACGGACCTGCGCGAATACACCATCGCATCGCTGCGCTCCAGCCTGGGCATCGTCGCGCAGGAGACCGTCCTCTTCCACGATACCGTGCGAGCCAACATCGCCTACGGCCTGCTGGACGCCGACGACGACGACATCGAGCAGGCCGCGCGCGCCGCGCACGCGCACGAGTTCATCCGGGCGCTGCCGGAAGGCTACGGCACCGTGCTCGGGGAGCGCGGCACGCGGCTCTCCGGGGGACAGCGCCAGCGCATTGCCATCGCGCGGGCGATCCTGCGCGACCCGCCCATCCTCATCTTCGACGAGGCTACCTCGGCGCTCGACTCCGAGTCAGAGCGCCACGTCCAGGAGGCGGTCGCCGAGCTGCTTGCAGGGCGCACGGTGTTCGTCATCGCCCACAGGCTGTCGACCATCCAGCACGCGGACCAGATCCTGGTGCTGAGCGAGGGGCGCATCGTGGACACCGGCCGCCACGAGGAGCTGATCCAGCGCGACGGCACCTACCGCTACCTGTACGAGCTGCAGACATCGGGGGCCTAGTGGACTGTAACAGATGATAGTTGAGCATCGAGAGGGGCGAGGCGCCCGATCCGGGGAGGCGGGAGGACGAGTAATAGCAGGGCTATTGCGAGGAGTCCCAACGACCCCGGGCGGGATGCATCGTCCCTCGAATGCCAAGTACTCACCTGTTACGGTCCTCTAGCCGGCGTGCGCGTCGGGGTGGTGCTGTCCACTTACCAATGGCCGCAGGCTCTGGAGCTGGCGCTGTGGTCCTACGCGGCGCAGACGGCGAGTGGATTCCAGGTGATCGTCGCGGACGACGGCTCGGGTCCCGACACCCGCGCGTTGGTCGATCGCATGCGCGCCTCGGCGGGGCTGGACATCGTCCACGTGTGGCAGCCGGACCGCGGCTTCCGCAAGAGCTCCATCCTCAACCGGGCGATCCTGGCCGCGGACCGCGACTACCTGGTCTTCTCCGACGGAGATACGATAGCGCACCCCCGGCTGGTGGAAACGCACGCGCGGCTCGCCCGGCCCGGCCGCTACCTGGCCGGCGGCTACGTCAAGCTCACGCGGCGGGTCACCGAGGCGCTGACGGTCGAGGACGTGCGCGCGGGCAGGGCGACCTCGTTGCGCCACCTGCGCTGCCTGGGGCTGCGGCCGGGCCGACGGGCGCTCCGCTTCGCCGGGCCGGGCGCGCCGGGGTGGGTGCTGGACCAGCTCACGCCCACGCCGCGCCGCTGGCACGGCAACAACGCGTCGACCTGGCGCGAGCACCTCGTCGAGGTCAACGGCTTCGACCTGGACATGGGCTACGGCGGCCAGGACGCGGCGGTCGGCGACCGCCTGGAGAACCTGGGCGTCCGTCCGCTGCGCATACGACACCGGGCGCCGGCGGTACACATGCACCACGAACGGCCGTGGCGCGACCCAGAGGGCATGAGCCGAATCGCGGAGCAGCGCGCCCGCATCCGCCAGAGCGGGCAGGCGCGCGCGCCGCGCGGAATCGCGGAGCTGGAGAGGGAAGAAGGGGCAGGCGTGGTGAGCCGCTAGCGTCGGTCCAGCCCGCGCGCCTCGTCGTAGATGCGCTCCAGCTCGGCGGTTTGCCGACCCAGGTCGAAGGACGCCAGCGCGTGCTCGCGGGCCGCGCGCG
>JBDLIA010000065.1 GCA_039715185.1 Gemmatimonadota bacterium | reverse complement strand
CCGCCTCCGCTGGACGCGTCCACGGCGGTCGTATCCCCGTTCATCAAGGGCGGCCTGAACCAGAAGTACCGGCGCCTCTACGTGCCCGCGTCGTTCTACGGCCCCGGCTCGAACGGCGGCTTCTTCGTGGCGGTCGTGGACGTGAACCCCGCGTCGGGGGACTACCTGAACACCATCGGCTGGGTGGACTGCGGCTGGCTCCCCGAGCAGGTGAGCTTCACGCAGGACGGCGAGACCGGGGTGGTGGCCAACTACATGGAGGGCACGCTCACGATCTTTCGCGTGAGCGATCACGCGACGCTGGATGAGGTTGCGCTCTTCCCCGGCGCCGGCGTCGATGAGAACCTGGCCGGCAACGCCGGCACGTTCGCGCGGTCGGTGGTCACGACCACGGTGCCCGGGAAGGGCAACGTGGCGCTCGCTTCGCTCACGGATGTGACCGGCTTCGGCGGTGTGGCCGTGGTGGAGTTGGACGATCCGTCCCACCCGGTCACCAACCTCACGCGACCGGAGTTCGGCTTCATCGATGGCGTCGCGGTCACTCCGCAGAAGGACCGCGTGCTGCTGGTGGACGCCACCTCGGCCGCACCCAGGCTGCACGTGTACCGCATCCAGGGCGCGGCGTTCGTGTTCGAGAAGTCCATCGCGCTGCCGACCGGGGGCTCGGGGCGCGTCTACATGGGAGGCATCGCGGTCCGCCCCTCCGGCAACCTGGCGTTTCTGGGGACGGGTCGCAGCCCCACGCAGGGGATCGGCGCGCTGACGTGCGTGAACTACGACACGGACACTGTCTTGGATCTGCCCGACAGCATCGCGGACGGGACTTGGGACCTGGTCATCCGGTCGTTCGGCCTGCCGCTGAAGCCGTACATCTTCGTGGCCAGCACGTCCGGGAAGCTCACGATCATTCCGTGCTGACGCGGTAGGTAGCATGGAGGAGGGCCGGTGAGGCGGGACGCCGGCCCTCTTCGACGCCCTATCCGATCGCGACCGCCTCCTCCAGGCGACGCAGTTCCCCCGTCGGCCGCTCGAGTGATGCCCGGTCCCAGTCTCCCAGATTCGCGGCCGCCTCATACGAGCTCTGTAGGAACTCCATCAGCGCAGCGTCTGGATCCGGCGCCGAGCGCACGACTTCATAAGGCAGGAAGAACTCGCCCATTTGTTCGCTCCAGAACGCCCCGGGTGGGCCCACATCGGCGTGGGCGAATCCGTCGGGGGTCGGGTACGCATACGAGTAGAAAGCCGCCTCCATGTCGGGCGAACCAGGCCAAAATCCGGCGCTGCTCACTTCGTGCGAGTAGGCCTCGCGGGTCACCCAGTCCGGCAGACCGGGGACGCCGCCGGGGTGCGCGGGCGCTACGCGTCCGCTGAACCTCGTAACGGCCAGATCGGGGGCTCCCCAGAAGAAGTGCACGGGACTGCACTTGCCAGTGAAGCGTGCGCGGAAAGCCTTGAACACACGGTCGACCTCGACCAACGCACGCCAGAACCGTGCGGCGGCCTCCGCGTCGTAGGCGGCTGGCGCCGTGTTCTGCTGGAAAGGAATGGGCTCGGGCACTTCGTTGGGGTTCGTGCGAATCGCCACTGGGCGGCCCAGCGAAGTCAAGACGTCCATGACGCTGGCGTAGAAGGCCGCAACCGTTCCGGTTTCGAGTGCAACCGCGGCCGAACCCCCTTCGACAGCCCTGATTCGGAGGACGTGTTCGACGAAATCGAACTCCATGTCGAAGGTCCCTGCGGGATGGGGCACCGGGGTGGTGGTCAGTCCACGAGCGGTCACGTGGAGGACGGCGTCCCACCAGTGATTCGCTACCGGAGCGTGAACGAGCCGGATCTTGCCTAGGATCTGGGTCCACATGTGAACTGTTGAAAGAGTATCGCCCCACGAAGCGTAGGGGATGGCCGGCCAGCGGTCGGCATCTGACTGCACAGTCATGGCCTGTGCTCCAAGTCCGGTGTGTGTTGCCTCAAGATAAACATGAGAAACGCGTCAAGGCACCCGCGCCCGAAACGAAAGAACCCGGGGCCGCGCTGGGCGACCCCGGGCTCTTCCTGCCAGTCGAGGCAACTGTCGCTTCTAGTAGAACACCACGGCGTCCGACGCCTGGCCTTCCGCCGAACGACTGGCGCCACCGAGCACCAGCACGTGCCCGGTACCGTCGCTCTCCAGGAAGGTCACCGCGGCCTGGTTGTACAGCGAGATGCCGATCTCGACCTCGATGATCTCCGAGCCCGTGGCGCCGTTCCAGGAATCGGTTGTGCCGTCGTTGTTCAGCGAAGCGAAGGTGTTTTCGCTCGAGCCGGGCTGGCCCGCGTACACTCCGGAGGTCGCGAACAGGGCACCGCCGCCGAAGATCGCGCTGTGCTTGCTGCGCGCCTTGGACATCGACTGGGTCGCGCTCCAGCCCCCCGACAGGTCGCCCGTGCGCACGCTTATGCGCGCGAAATGCACCGCGGAGGTTTCCGACCCCGTCAAGCCGGCGGTGACCGGGTCGGTCGTGCCGGCGTCGCCGCCGATGACGTGCAGGAACGGGCCGAAGCCGATCTGCGCGTGGTAGGCGCGCGGCCCCGGAAGCGTCCCGATCGACTCCCACGCCCCCAGCGAACCGTCCTCGGCGATGGCAGCGCGATACACGACGCCGGTCGCCGCGTGCAGCGAGTCTGCGCCTCCGGTCAGGTAGAGAAAGCCGCGGAACAACGAAGCGGACGCGGAATGCAGCGGCTGGGGCAGGGTCGATGCCGGCACCCACGAACCGAGCGATCCGTCCAGCCCGATCTGCGCCATCCAGACATCGGCCGAGGTCGCCCCGGCGTCATCCACGCCACCTATGGCGTACAGGATCCCGCCGGTGGTCGTCGTGTCCAGCGCGGCCGTGAACGCCGTCGCCGCCGCAAGCGTGTGGTACGCGCGCGCCTGGGGGAGCGGCGTGGCCATGTTCCAGCCGCCGGTCAGCGCGCCGGATTCCTGGACGGTCGCCGTGTACACCGAGGTGGTGGCCACGTTGAGCGTGTCTGCGCCGCCCACCGTGAAGATGTGATTGGCCGGCATCGCGCCGTCCTCGATCGGGACGAACACGGCCCCCAGGCCCTGGAGCGGCTGCGGCAGCGCCGTCGTCTGCGTCCAGTTGATCAGGCTCGGGCTGAAAACGCCGCTCTGGATGATTCGGAATTCGATGGAGTCGCTCGCGCCGGTGGCGGTCTCCACCCAGACCAGCGACGTGTCGGCGGTGGTCTGCGGCACCTGCGTCACTATGAACGAATCGTTCCAGTCCTGGTTCTGGTCGAGGATGGGCGCCGCCACCGCGCTACCATCGCCCGCCCGGAAGAGCACCGATCCCTGCGCCAGGTCCAGGCTGTCGCCGAACGACGCGCCCTCGATGATCACGGTCATGCCACGCAGGCCGGTCGGGCGCGAGACACCGTTGATCCGGAACGCCTCCGGCGCGACGACCGTGAACACGCTGTCCAGCACCGCCGAACCCGTGCCGCGGTTGACCACGCGGATGTCGTAGGTCGTCCCAAGCGTCAGTCCGGCGGGCGCCAGAGCGAACACCGCGCCGCCCTCCAGCGCGACCCTCGGGGACTGGATGTCGTCGAAGAAGACGCTGACATCGGTCGCGTCGAAGCCCTGGCCGTCGATCCGAACCTCGGTTCCGGACGTGCCGACCAAGGGAGAAACAGAAACCAACTGAGGGGGAACCGCGATGGGGTCCGATCCGTCGTCCCCGCACGCCGCGGCGCCCATCACGAGGCTGGCAGCGATCATGCTTCCCGTCCACTTCCGCACACGCACCCGCATACTGCTACCTCCGCCATGCTGTCCCGGGGAGAGCGGGACGTTACCTCACGGACGATCGGCGGGCCCCCGGCGTCACATGCCCGCGCACGGGTCGCCGCCGGGCGGGGGATCTGTAGATGCGAAACGCCCCGCGACCTCGGTAGGTCGCGGGGCGTTCGTGGTCGGTCGGGGAGACCTGGTCAGTTGTTGCGGCGCCGCCCAGGCGGGTTACCCGATTTTCCCGGCGGCTCCTGCGGTGCAGCGCCGGGCGTCGGCACCCCGGCCGGCGGGCCGCGCTGGCCGTCGCGCCCTTGGGCTCGCTGACCCTGGGCCTGCGCGGGCAACGCCATCAGCTCACCCGGCCCGAGCTCGAGCGCCGCCGTGACCCGGTCCAGCGCTGTCTGCGACGCTACGCCCATCTGCACCAGTTGCGTCAGCACCGCCATGGCAACCCCGAGCCGCTCGCGCGGGGCGTTTCGCGCCACGTCCGAGACGGCCTGACCGTCTACGCCCGCCAGGAGCGCGTCCGCGCCCAGCGAGAGGTCTCCGTCGGAGACGTTCTGCGCGGGATCGTCGCCAACCTGCATGAGCGCCTGCGCCTGCTGGAGAGCGCCGAGGCGCTGCTCCACGGCCGTGGCAATCCGAGCCATCGGCACGCCCTTGGCGCGCCCCTCGGCAATCTTGCTCTCGAGCAGCGACAGTGGCACGCCCGCCTCGGCGGCCTGCTGCAGCGCGGCGGCGACGCGGTCCTCCGGGTCCTGACCAACCAGGACCGCGGGGGTACCCGCAGCCAGCACCGCGGCGAGGGCAAGGATAGTAAGTTGTCTCATATCACTACGCACCCAGCTTATACCAGACCTCCGCACGCTTCTGGAGTTCGCGGTAGAGACGTATTGACGAATCGTTTGGTCACATCCGACTCTAGACATCATCGTCCACCCCCATCGCTCGGAGCTCCTCGCGTAGCGCCTCGCGCGCCCGGTGCACGCGCATCTTCATGGCGCTGACGGAAGCCTCTGCCAGCTCGGCCATCTCTTCGTAGCTGCGCCCCTCCAGGTGCTTCATCAGGAACGCGTCGCGCATCTCGCCGGTCAGTCTGCCCAGGGCCTCGTCCAGCTGGTCGCGCAACTCGGATCGCTGCGCGCTCGCGCCGGGATTGTCCCTGGACGCCGCGAGGTTCACGGTTTCTATCGGCACCGACTTTCTGCGGATGTTCTTGACGTGATCCAGCGCCCGGTTGCGCAGTATCCGGAACACCCACAAGCCGAAGCGGTCGGGGTCGCGGCACTCCTCCAGCCTTCGATACGCCACGATGAAGGCGTCCTGTACCAGGTCCTGTGCCGCGTCACCGTCGCGGGTCATGCCCGCGGCGTGATGGAACAGCCCGCGTTGATGCCGACGGATCAGCTCCCCGTAGGCGTCGGCGTCCCCCGCCCTCACGCGCGCGACCAAGTCGCCATCTCCCACCTCGTTGACGTTCGCCACCCTCACCCCGCGTTCGGCTTCAGCCCCGCTAGGTGTGCCGGCGCGGAAGTCCCGTGTGCACCGAGGCGCGCGATGCGCCCGCGGGGCAAGGCGAAACGACGCGCCGTAGCTACGGCTACGGCAAGGAGTTCCAACGCCGCATCCGCGGGATGCAGCGCGCGCCGAATGCCTACGGGACTTCTGCAACGGTACACTAGTTCACGATCAGGACGGCCACCCACCCGCCCATTCCGTCTTCCCTGCGACCCGGCGTGCCCTCGGGCACGAACCACCCACCATCCCCGTCCACGAAGGCGTAGCTGTACACGCCCTCTGGAAGCGGCGCGCGGTACACCCAGTACTCACCCTCGAGCGTCATCGCGCGAGCCTCCCAGTTCGTGAAGTCACCCGCGATGGACACTTCGTCGTACGCGCCGTCGGCACGGAGGCGAACCTCCGGCGTGCCGGAGGCGGCCACCACCGGCGGCTCAACGCCGGCCAGTTCAGTAGACCCCGGCTTGTGGCCTCCGAGCGTTATGGAGGTCCCGATGCTCCAACTGGTGCGCGCGTCGTTGAGGTAGAGCGGATCGAAGGCTTCGCGCCGCACACCCGCCCGTACCCAGGCTCGGTCCGCGAAGCGCACCGCAGCCCCTACCTCCCAGGGCGTGTCGTCCACGCCGGCGGCAACGTCGCCGAGCCAGGTTCCGGCCGAGGCCCAGCCGGCGATCCTGTCGCCCGCCGCGTACGCGCTCAGCTCGAGCAGCGTATAGCCGCCTTCCTCGGCAAACAGGTGCCGAGCGGAGCCGGTGATCCGGGAAGGGGTGCCGCGGGGAGTGACGGCAGCAAACCCCTCGACCACGCCCACCGTGCGCGTGAACTCGGTGCCCTCGCCGAACCCGCTGTGGTACACCTGACCGCCCCCTGCAACCCCCAGCTCCACCTCCGGAACGACGGCGTATCCCAGACGCGGGAGCGCCTCCGCGCCCACGCCGACCCCGGACGCTTGCCCGAACGGGTCGTCCTGGCCGAACACCTGGCCGCCCAGGTCGAGCCGGGGCCGCCAGCGATCACGCGTCACCCCGGGGCTCGCCGCGATCCATACGCCTCCCCAGAAGGGGTCGTCGGCGGTCAGCGCGGGGGAAACGGAGGCGCCGAACCAGAGGTCGGGGCGCGCGTGCATGATCCCCAGAACCAGGTGCGACGTTTCTATGTCGCGCTGCCCGAGATCGAAGGTCGCCTGCCCCGCGTCGATCGACAGGGTCGATTCCTGAGCCGCGCCGGGGGACGCCAGCGGGCCAACGGACGCGAGTCCCCCCACCACCAGGATGCGCAAGAGCGCCCCGGACCTCGCGCGATGGCTGGTCCGCGGCGCCTCGTTCGTCGGCCGTCCCGTGGCCATGGGCCCGTGCCCTGGCGTTGCCTTAGAGGGCCGTGTTCGGGGGGAGAATCGAAAGGCGACTGTTCACGCCGCCGAAGCCGTCATCAACGGTCGCGGCGAGCGGGTCGGGGGTCCAGCGCTGTCCGTCCACGACGAACGCGTAGTCGTGCACGCCGGGCGCCAGCGGCACGGAAACGGTCCAGACGCCGGGCGCCGTCTCGTACAACTCGTAGCTGGGCTGCCAATCGGTGAAGTCGCCGGCGAGGGATACGGACGAGGCCTCGGGGGCGTCCAGGCGGAAGTGCACGAAGATCTGAGACTGCTCGGGGGCCACGCGGGCGTCGGTCGGGCTGGCGGCCCCTCCGCTGGTGAGCGCGAACGGCAATGCCACCGCGAGCGCCAACAGGAAGGCCCCGCCCAGCGCAAGCGCGGGGCGTACGGCCATGGGTCGTGGCTGCCAGAGCCACCCCGCCGCGTCCCGGATGGCGGACACCGCACTACGAGGACGAGCGGAGGCCTGGCTCGGTTGCTCGATCACACGTAGCACGGCGCCGCTCATATCCGGAACCTGCGCGGGCAAGAGCTGCTCGAGCCCAACCGCGATGGTCGACTGGAACTGCTGGGCCAGTCGGGCCTCGTCAGCGGTGAGCGCTTCGAGCGGAAGCTCTCCGTCCAGGTACGAATGAATGCGGTCGTTCATCATGCCTCTGCTGTGCTGGACGATCGAGGGAAACGAAGAGTCACATCGGTGAGAGCCGGTTGCCGGCTCCGGCACCAGATGCGCATCTGGAGACGGGGCGTTCCGACGCCTCCGGCCGCGGGGATCGGCCGGTTGGCGGGTGGCCAGGTCTCTGCGGGTAGGATGCAGCGCGAATCACGTGAGGTCCAGGGTCTTATCCGCTGGGGCGTATCCCCAGGAGGATGTGACCTCGCGCGCGCACGGGTCGTCTGCAACGGGACTGGATGCAGCTTGAGCGCGCCGGCCCGCGGTTGGGTGGCAGGGCCACCGAGGGCCGTGTGCGGGGTTTCAACTCGTAGAGGATTCATGTTTCCCAAGTCCGTAAGAGGCCTGCTCACCGGGCTGTTCGTGGTTGCCGGCGCGGCGGCCTGCGACGACCCGTCCGGGGCCGACGCCTCCCGTATCTCGATCCTCCTTACCGACGCGGCGGGCGACGAGGTCACCGCGGCCTACGTCGGCATCTCGCGCATCGAGCTGATGGGCGGCGGGGCGGAAGCCGCCGGCGGCGCGATCGTCCTGCGGGACACGCCGTGGGAAGGCAATGTGGTGGAGTTGCAGAACAGCTTCGCGACGCTGGTCGGCGAGGTGGAGATCCCGTCGGGCCACTACACACAGGTGCGCATCATCTTCACCGGCATGTGCATCGAGGTGGATCAGACAGGCGACGAGATGGCCGACGCAAGCTTCGCGACGCCCGGTTTCGACGCGTGCGGCCCGAGCGACGAACTCGGCTTCCTGCAGACCCCGAGCTTCATGCAGACGGGGCTCAAGGTGAAGCTGCCCGGCGGCAATTTCGAGGTCGATGGCGGCACGCACATCGTCCTGATGGACTTCGACGTCTCCGAGAGCTTCGGCCACGCGGCCGGCAACAACGACCGCTGGGTGGCGCACCCGAGCATCAAGGCGAGCGAGTTCCACCTGGCCGCGTCGGTGACGGTCAACGTGGTGCTGAATGGCGCGGGCCTGGGCGGGCTCTCGGCCAACGATGTGTTCGCGGCGATGAGCGCTTCGCTGAGCGGCGAGTCCATGGCCGTCGTCCAGGATGGCGATGGTGCGCTCACCGGCAGCGCGGTGTTCGCTCTGGTGGTGCCCGGCGACTACACGGTCGACGTGAGCGCGACGGGGTTCGATCTAACCGCGCTCGCCGACGTGGAGGTGGACGGCGGGTCGGCGGCGACCGGCGCTGCCCTACCGGTAGGCGTGTCGCTCGGCGAGAGCGGGGACGCCATCGTCGACGTGAGCGTGTCGGGCGTGGTCGAGGAGTAGCAGGCTTCGACCCGCGCGCGGCCGGCCAGGCCGAGCGCCGTCGCGGCAACATGGAAGGCCCCGCGGGCGCTGCTCGCGGGGCCTTGTCTATGTCGGTTTGCCGGCGACCGCGACCATTCGCTCGAGCCGCGCCTGCATTTCCCGCAGAATCGCCTCTCGCGGGTCGGTCTCCTCTGAAGCGCCCGCGCTGACGGCCGCCTGATTCAGGTCCCGTACCAGACCGAGGAAGTCGCCCACCTCGGCGCGGAGAGCGTGGTACCGCCGGCGAGGGCCCAGGATGCGGTGCGCCAGCGTCCACACGCCGCCCTGTATCAGGATCACCCCGATTATCACCAGGGCGAGCTGCGTCTGCGGGTCGTCGCTGGTCACGACCCCGATGAAGATGACCGCCATGCCTAGTGCAGCGAGCAAGACACGAACAAGAATGCTCATTCTATGACCTCCGTTGGAATGGACGGTCTGTCGCTGAATAGTACTACGATGCGCGGGGCGTGCACTCCCGCCGCGGCGAGCGTAGGTCCGAGGATCCCCTGCACGGCCCGAGCCGTGTTGCGACGGGGCTGATCCGAATCCCGCAGGTGCGCTTCGCCCTGGGCGCGTAGCGCGGTCTCCATGAGCCGAATGGCCTCCTGCTCCACCTGGCGGCCGCTGCGCGAGTAGAGTCGGGCCCAACCCACGTCGGTCTCCACCTCCATGTCCTCGAGCACGGGTTCGATCGCCCACACGGCCGGAGGTGAGACCGTCACCGTGACGGAGGTGTCGGGTCCTATCCGGATGTGCTCGAGCCGGAAGCCGGCCAGATCCACGCCGTACGACACGCGGCCCGGCATGCGCACGGTCGCGCTCGTGGTACCGAGGTTCAGTCCGATGATGCCCGGCAACAGTCGCTTGGTGTTGCGCACGGTGGTGGTCGCCGTCAGGTCCACGAACCCGGTCACCAGGAACGTCTCCGCGCTCTCTCGCTGGATGGCCGCGTAGACAGCGCCGCGAATCTCTTCGCTCGTTGGCCGGAGCATACGCATGGCCCGCAAGACGAGCACGACGGCGATCGCCGTGAGCGCGACCGCGGCGAGAAGCCCGACCCAGCGCGAGCGCCCGCGCGCAAAGGGGGGAGGGCGGCGAGGCCCGTCGCCGGGGACGCCCGCCGGCGCCTCATCGGCACCTCCCGAGAGGGGGTGGGACCGGCCGCCTGGATCGATCACGGCCGGTCCGGCTGCGTCAGGGGGCTTCCGGTGTCGCCGATCTGTTCGCCTCCGCGATCTCGTCCAACCCCGCCGCTATTTCTTCGGCGCTGAGCCAGCGTCCCTGTACCATTACGCCGGCGATCCGGCGGACGTTGGCCACGCTTTCCAACGGATTCGCTTCCAGCAAAATCAGGTCCGCGGCCTGCCCCTCGGCCACGGTACCGCGATCGTCCGCGCCCAGGTGCCGGGCTACGTTGACGGTACCGGTGCGCAGCGCCTGGTACGGCGTCAAGCCCGACGCCACCAGCGTTTCGAGCTCTTCGTGCATCGAGAACCCCGGAACGTTGAAGATCTGCGGCGCATCCGAACCCAGCAGCAGCGTCACGCCCGCGTCGTGCAGCTCCTTGATCAGCCGGCGACGCAGGTCCACGAACCGCCGGCCTCCGTCCGCGTCCGTCAGCGCGCGAACGTTGTCGACGGCCTGGCCCCAGTTGGCGCGCACCTGCGGCGGGACGTAGCGCACGTCGTCGCGCGCGTAGAGCTCATCCACGCTGCCACCGAGGAGCAGGTCCTCGAACAGGCTCTGCGTCGGCACCTGCGCCATGCCCGCCTCTGCCGTGAGCCGCACCAGCTCGGCGACGCCGTCCTCGACCACGTGGTCGATGGCATTGATGCCGAAAAACTGCGGCTGCGGCGCCCCCTCTCCGAGCAACGCGTTCACGTAGCCGTCCAGGTGGTCGATCGTCCAGCCCTCCAGCTCCATGAAGCGGTGCACGCCTACGTCCGCCGGAACGTGCCCTGCGAAGCGCATGTCCAGCCTCTGGGCGGTCGCGGCCAGGGTGTCGAACGTCTCGCGCGTGATGCCGGGGTGGATCTTCATCAGGTCGTAGCCAGCTTCCGCCTGCGACTCCACCGCCGCGCGCGCCGACGCCGGGGTCGGAATGCTGTTGCCGTTCAACGAGGGACCGGTCGTGACCAGACGCGGACCCAGCTTGCGGCCGTTGTTCAGATCGTCTCGTAGCGTCAGGTGGTGGGGGGCGCCCAGCATCCCCCGGATGGTCGTCACCCCGTTGGCCAGAAACAGGAACAGGATCTGGTCCGTGAACTCGCCCTGGTCCGCCTGCGGCGGCACGTGCGCGTGCATCTCGGACAGACCGGGCATGAGGTACATCCCCGCCGCGTCCACGACCTCTGCGCCCGACGGGACCTCCGCGTCTGCCCCGCCGATCCAGGCGATGCGCCCGTCCTCCACAAGCACGGTCCGATCCTCCTGGACTTCTTCGGACGACATCGGCACGACGCTGACTCCCACGAACGCGAAGTCCGCGCTGGACGGCGGGAGCGAAGCGTCGGCGCCCGCCTGGGCGCAGGCGGAAACGGGGAGAAGAATGGCGCCGACGGCGGCGAGCGCGCCCCCGGGGATCCTGGTGAGTGGCGTCACGGATGCCTCCTATTGGTGGTTCGAACCGTGCGAATAGTGGGATGACGCCGGCCCGGGAACAACGAAGCGGGCCTGACGCGGGGGATCCTTTCCTTTCCGCGTCCGGCGACCTGTGCAACTGTGGACCCGTCCATCGTCCCTGAGGTTGGAAGCGGGCGTCTCCGTTCGCCGCGGCGAACCGGCGACCGCCCGACGGAACCGGGTGTACCCAGAGCCATGGCCGTCGACTGGGAAGCCGTCTACCGGGAATCGTGGAGCGATCTCGTGGGCTACCTCTACCACAAGGTGTGGGACGAGGAGCGCGCGCGGGACCTCGCCCAGGAGGCGTTCGTGCGTGCTTTGCACACCCAACCGGACAGCCCCCGCTCGTGGCTCTTCACCATCGCCGCGAATCTGGCCCGCGACGAGGCGCGCGGGGCGGTCAGGCGGCGCAGGCACTTGATGTTGCTCGAAGCTCAGGCGCCGGCCGCCGAGCCCGCCCGGGATGTGCTCGGCGACATGGAGCGCGAGGAACAGTCTCGCCGGGTGCGCGTGGCGCTGGACGCGCTGAAGGATCGGGACCGCGAGGTCCTGCTGCTGCACCAGGCCGGGCTGGACTACGGGGAGATCGCGACCCGCAGCGGGCTGTCGAAGGGGTCCGTCGGCACCACGCTGTCGCGGGCCCGCAGGCGCCTGCTCGAGGCGTATCAGGAGACCGAGGAGGGAAGAGATGCCGCACGCGGATGAGGGGCGGCTGCACGCGTACCTGGACGGGGCGCTCCACGCGGAGGACCCCGCCGCCGCGCGTGACCTCGAGCGGCACCTGGAGGCCTGCGCCGACTGTAGCGCGCGCCTGCAGGCCGAGCGGGAGGTGCGCGAGGGCGCGAGCGCGCTCCTGGGCGCCGCGCTGCCGCCCTCGGTGGCCGCGCCCCCGCCCTGGGAGGAAATCCTGCAGCGCGCGGGTCCGAGCGAGGCGGGCGCAGCCGGTGGTGGTGGCGGCGGCGAACCGTCCGGGCTCGAGGGCGACCGAGCGACACCGTCCCTGGGGTTCCGCTGGCTGCCCGCCGGACGCCGTCTGGCGTGGGCGGCCAGCGTCGTGCTCGCGCTGGGAGTCGGCTGGTGGTCCCACGCGTTCCTGGGCGTGGAACCGTTCGAGGCTCGGGGCACCGACGACACGTTCATCGACGCGGAGGCGGCCGCGGGCGCGCCCGCGTCGGAGGTCGATCTCCTGGACGCGGAAGAAGGTCCGGAGACGCCAGAGGACCGTCCGGTGGGGACGGCGCCAGCTGCCGCCGCTGCCAACGAAGCTCGCGCCGCCGAGGACCGCACCGAGGACACCGCGGGCGCCGCCCCCGGTCAGCGACAGCGCGCCGTGCTGGAGTCGGCGCCGGCGCCGGACCGGGACGGACCCGCCGAGCTTCGGGATGCGGCGCGCGCGGCGCCCGCCGAGGCCCAGCGCGAAGCCGACCTGAGCGGCGCGCGCGCCGACGAGAGCTTCGAGCGGGCGGAGGGGGACGGGCTCGCCAAGAGTACCGACAGCGCCGCGGTCCCGCTGGAGCAACTCATAATAGAGGCAGGCCCGCGGCAAGGCCTAGCCGACACGGCCGGGGTCGTCGACTCGCTGGGCCGCAGGCTGTTCGCGGCGGACACCGTCGTGATCGACCGCCGAGCGGACCTGAGGGTGCATGTGGAGGGCGAGACGATGCCGCAGCTTGCCGAGGCGAGCGCGCAATGGCGGGACGTCGACCGGTTGGAGGCGCGAGAGCTGCTCGGGAGCGCACCCTTGGGCGTGCGCGGGGCCGAAACCATCGCGCTGTCATGGGGGAGCGGGGGCAAGACCCTGCGCGTGACTCAGCGCTTGGAAGACGGCGCGTTGATCGACCTCTACGAGTGGGCCGTCGGCGGCGCGGCGGCAGGTGACGCCCAGTTCAGATCGAGCACGGGCGACTCGATGGCCCCTCGCGACGACGACTTTGCCCTGGGAGGCGAGCGGGCCGCGCTTCCCGTGGTGACGCGAGACGGACTCCGCGTTACCGCCGCGGGCACGGCGGACGCTGCGGTCTTGAGACTCCTGCTGGAAGCGTTGGAACCTCTGGACCCTGCGCCCTGATCGGGGGGCCGACAAGGCCCGGACCCCGTCAAGGGCCCGGGCCCGACGCCTAGCCCGAGATTTCCCCCAGCGCGCGCGCCGCGGCGCCGCGTACCTGGGCGTCGGCGTCACTGGCCAGCGCCCGCGACAACGCCGGTATCGCCGCCGGGTCCTCCAGCTCGCCCAGCGCCCACGCGGCGGCTATCCGCACGTCCGCGACCGCGTCACCAAGCAGCCCCTCGAGCGGCCGTCGATCCGCCCGGCTTTCGAGCGCGCCCAGTCCCAGGGCTGCCCGCCTGCGCCTGTCCGGAGAGGCGTCCCCGAGCGCGGGGCGCAGCAAAGGCGCCGCGTGCGCCGGCTCGGCGCGGTCGAGCAGGCCGAGCGCCACCCGGGCGCGGCAGCCCGCGCCGTTGAACAGAGCGTCCACGAGGATGCGCGCGCCCTCCGACGTATCGGCGGCGTCCAATCCGGCTTCCAGGCGCGCGGCGGCTCCCGGGTCCGGCGCCAGCAGCGCGCGCGACCGTCGGCCGGGCCAGAAACCGTGCACGCCGCCCGCGGCGAGCTCGCACGCTATGGGGGGCACTCCCTCCACGGCCCTCAGCAGCTCCTGCAGCGCCACCGGGTCCGCGCCCTGTCTCGTCCCCGCGGGGTTCCGTCTTATCGACAGCCGCGATCCGCCGAGGAGACCCTGCGGCGCGGCCGACGCCGCCCGCGGCAGGTCGGGGGTGGCCGGCGGTACGGCGTCCGCCCCGTTGGGCCCGCCGCCCAGCGCGGACCAAGCAAAGGCCATCAGCAGGCCCAAGCCGCCCGCCGTCGATCCGGCTGAGAAAGCAGTCATCGTCGCCTCCTCGACTCAGAAGTCGGGATCGGGGTCGGGATCCGGGTCGTCGGACCAGCTGTACCAGTCGTCGTCCCAGTGATCCCAGTCCATCAGGTCCCCGAAGACGTCGTCCCAATCGAAGTCGAAGTAGCTGTCATCCCAGTCATACCCGTTTCCTCCGCCGAGCGCGGCGGTGGCGGCGCGGCGCATGTCGGCGTCCCCCGACTCCAGGGCGTCGATGATTCCCTCCATGGCGTCGGGCGTCTCTATGTCCGCGAGGCCGCGCAGGGCCATGAAGCGGACCTGCCGATCGTCGTCGGCCAACGCCCTGCGCAGCGCCGGGACGCCGCGCGGAGACTCGATCTCGGCCAGCGCCCAGACGACTACCTGGCGAACCCTCAGGTCGGTGTCCACGGCCGCCGCGGAGAGCGCTTCCACGGCCGCGCCGCTCTCGATCTCGCCCAGTGCCCACGCGGCGCGCAGGCGGACCGCGTTGTCCGCATCGCGCAGGAGAGGAGTGAGGTGCGGCACCGCCCGCCCGCTTTCGATCTCACCCAGCGCCCACACGGCCGTGGCGCGCACGGAGGCGTCGCTGTCCGAAAGGGCTTCCGCTACGACGTCCACGCCCCTTTCGCTCTCGATTTCGCCCAACGCCCACACCGCGCGCCGGCGCATCGCCGGGTCGGGATCCGACAGGGGCGCGCGGAGGTACTCGACGCCGTCGGGGTGCTCTATCTCGCCCAGCGCCCAAACCGCCATGGCGCGCAGCTCGTCTTGCTCATCTCTGATGACGCGCCCAAGGGCGGGAATGGCGTCCGGGTGCTCTATCTCACCCAGCCCCCACACCGCCAGCCGGCGCAGCTCTTCGGGTGCGTCCGAGGTGGCGATATCGGCGAGCGTCGGGATCGCGTCCGGGTGCTCTATCTCGCCCAGCCCCCAGACCGCGCGGCGGCGGATGTCGTCCGGTCCAGCCGACGTCGCGATCTCGGCGAGCGCCGGAATGGCGTCGGGGTGCTCTATCTCGCCCAGCGCCCAAACCGCCATCTCGCGCACCGACATGGACGCGTCGGTGCGGGCGGCCCGCGCCAGGGCAGGTACGCCCAGCGGGCTTTCGATCTCCCCGAGCGCCCAGGCTGCGGCCCGGCGCACGTCCTCGTCGGGGTCTTCGGCCAGCGCCCTGGAGAGCGCCTCGACCGCGCGCGGGTCCTCCACGTCGCCCAGCGCGAGCGCCGCGGCCGTGCGCGTGCGGGGGTCCTCATCGTCGGTGAGGATCGGCGTCAGCGCCGCCACGAGGCGGCCGCCCGACACTTCCTGATCGAACGTGTCCTGGATATCGTCGATGGCGTCGACCGCTCCGCGTGCGATGTTCGCCAGGTCGTTTCCGAGCTCGGAGGCGCCTCCGCCGAGGTGCTCGATGCGGTCGGCGGCGCCTTCGACGGCGTCGGTCAGGGTGCGCTCCACAGTGTCTACCGCGCGCTCTTCTTCCTCCAGCTCCACCGGCGCCGCGTCCAACTCGGCGCGCTCGACTTCCGGGAAGCCATCAGGCTGCGCGTCGGTCGACGCGGGCGCGCCGATTATTGCCGGTGCCTCTGCCTCGGAAGGCGCCAGCGCGGCCAGCGGCACGGCGACCAGCGCCACCAGGGCGGCCAGCGTGACGATCGTGCCCCGCCCGGCCGCGGCGCGGCGGGCGTCGGGCTCGAGGATGGCGAGGAGCCGTCCCTCGAACTCGGTCCGGCGCGCCATCGGGATCGCGGTCGCCGGCGACGGCACCGTCGAGCAAGCGCGCAGGATCGACAGGAGGTGGTCGGCGTACGCGGACGCGCGCGTGCCGGCTCCCAGCACCATGTCGTCACACGCGCGCTCGCTCTCGGTGCGCAGCCGAGCGGCGGAATGCCACGCCATGGGGTTGAACCAGTGCAGCGCGCAGGCGAACCGAGACATCAGGTGAGACAGGACGTCGCGCCGCTGGATGTGCGCGAGCTCGTGCAGGATCACCGCGCGCAGCCGGTCCTCGCTCCAGTCTTCGAAGCCGTCGGGTAGCACGATGGTGGGGCGCCCCACGCCCGTGGTGATGGGCATCGAAATCTCGTCGCTGTGAACCAGCCGCACGTAGCTGCCTATGCCCAGCCGGCGCGCCAGGTGGAATACGCTGCGCTCGGAGGGCTCGTCGGTGAGCTCGCGTGCCCGCGAGACCAGCCGGCGCACGCGCACGCTGCCGATCAGGAGTCGCGCGACGAGCAGCAGCGTACCGGTCGCCCACAGGAGCAGCAGGGCCCGCTTCAGCCCCAGCGCGGCGAGCGCGCTCCGGGCGCCCGCCACCGCGCCCACCGGCTCGGCCGCGACTCCGTCTTCGGTGGCGCGCTCGGCCTGGAGCCGGTCGCCCGACCCGGCGGCCGCTGCGCCGGCCATTGCGCCCGGGTCCACTTCGGACCGCGCGTCGCGAGCAAGCTCCGGCCTGGCGTCACCGGTCGTCTGCACGGCGGGTGGTGCGGCGTCGAGCGCGGGCTGAGCGCCCTGAGCCGCCGGCGCCCCGGCCGTCAGCGGCAGGACCTTCAGTCTCCACGGCAGGTTGGTAGACAGCAGCGGCAGGGCCAGAAAAGCGACTATGCCCGCCGTCCAGGCCGCGTGTCGGACGGCCGCGGAGCGATCGCGCAGCAGACGCGTGAGGCCGGCGATCAGCAGGAGCAGCAGAGACCCGCGCACCGTCACATCGACGAGCAGCCCCAGGAAGACGTCCTGGTCCAGGCCAAAGAGCGGAAAGCCATTCATGTTCTACCTGCCTTCGTGCTCGGCGCGCCCGATGGCCGCCGCAAGCTCGTCAAGGGTCGTTGGGCTCAATCCTGTATCCGACATGCGCAACAGCGCCACCGCTGCCTCCGCCGGCGAGCCGTCGAAGAATGTCCGTACCACGTGCTTCAGCGCTGCGTTGCGGGCCCGTTCGGGTGCGACGACGGGCGCGTACAGGTACCGCCCCGCGTCGTCGCGGTGGCGCACCCGCCCCTTCTTTTCCAGCACGGCAAGCGTGGCGCGCACGGCGGAATAGCTGGGCGGATCGGCCAGGTCATCGCGCACCTCCGCCACCGAGGCCTCGCCTCGCTGGAAGAGCGCGTCCATGATCTGCCGCTCGCGCCGGCTCAGGTCCCCCAGATAGGATTCGTTCCGTGCGATCATTCTGTTTCGCCTTCGACCTGTGTGCTAGAAAACCAGCATCGTGGTGCTGGATTTCTAGCATCGAGATCTGCGGCTGTCAAGGGCCCCTTTCGTGAGCGCATCCGGGGCGGTGATCGTGGGCGCAGGTCCCAACGGTCTGGTGGCGGGCATCGAGCTCGCCCGCCGGGGCATCCGTGTGACCGTCCTGGAGGCGGCAGAGTCGGTCGGGGGCGGTCTGCGATCGGCTTCGCTTACGGAGCCCGGCTACGTGCACGACATGTGTGCCTCCGTGTTTCCAATGGGCGTCGGGTCGCCGGCGCTCAGCGCGCTGCCTCTGCAGGAGCACGGCCTGCGCTGGGTCCACCCCGATGTTCCGCTTGCGCATCCCTTGGACGGCGGACGGGCGACGGTGCTGCACCGCTCGCTGGGGGAAACCGCCAGCGGCCTCGGCCGGGACGGCGCGGCCTACCGCAGGCTGGTCGGAGGACTGGCGGCGCGCTGGTGGGATTTCGCCCGCGACGCGCTGGGCCCCATCGGGGTTCCTCGTTCTCCGCTCCTGCTGGCTCGCTTTGCCATGCACGCGGTGCGCTCGGCCGCCTCCCTGGCCCGCTACGCCTTCCGCGAGGAGGAAGCCAGGGCGCTCTTCGCGGGCTGCGCGGCGCACTCCTTCCTGCCGCTCGAAAATGGGCCGTCGGCGGCGTTCGGGACGGTGCTGCTCGCCGCCGGCCACGCGGTCGGCTGGCCGTTCGTCGGGGGTGGCTCGCAGCGACTCGCCGACGCGCTCACGTCCCTGCTGCGCGCGCACGGCGGAGAGGTGAGGACCGGCGTGCGCGTGGACGCCCTGGAGGACCTGCCGGACGCGGACGCGGTGCTGCTGGATCTGGCGCCGGCGCAGTTGGTGGCCATGGCGGGTAATCGCTTGCCGGAGCGCTACCGGAGCGCGCTCGAAGCGTTCGAATACGGACCCGCGGTCTTCAAGTTGGACTGGGCCCTGGACGCGCCCATCCCGTGGGCCGCCGAGGCCTGTCGGCGAGCGGGGACGGTGCACGTGGGCGGCACGCTCGACGAGATCGCGGCTGCGGAGCGCGCGGTCTGGGAAGGTCGGGCGGCCGAGCGGCCGTTCGTGCTGCTCGCTCAGCCGTCCCTGTTCGACCCGGAGCGCGCGCCGGCGGGCCGTCATACGGCCTGGGCGTACTGCCACGTCCCGCCCTATTACGCGGGCGACGCTACGGCCGCGATCGAAGCCCAGATCGAGCGCTTCGCGCCCGGTTTCGAGGCGCGCGTGCTGGCCCGAAGCGTCAGGGGGCCGGCGCAGATCGAGCGCGACAATCCAGCCTACGTCGGCGGACACGTCGTGGGCGGCGTACCCACGTTCCGGCAACTCCTCATGCGCCCGACGCCGTCACTGAGGCCCTACGTCACCCCGCTGCCGAACGTCTACCTGTGCTCGCAGTACACGCCGCCGGGCGGTGGCGCCCACGGCATGTGCGG
>JBDLIA010000064.1 GCA_039715185.1 Gemmatimonadota bacterium | reverse complement strand
ACCTGGGTCTCCGGGTCGCCGAAGCGGCAGTTGAACTCCACCACCTTGGGCCCCTCGCTGGTCAGCATGAGGCCCGCGTAGAGCAGGCCCCGGAAGGGCGCGCCGTCCGCCGCGAGGGCGGCCAGCGTGGGCGCGAGGATCTCGTCGTCGACGCGCCGGAGCAGCTCGTCGGTGCCCAGGGAGACAGGCGCGTAGGCGCCCATGCCGCCGGTGTTGGGCCCGGTGTCCCTTTCGCCGATGCGCTTGTGGTCCTGGGCGGGCAGCATCGCGAGCGAGCGCTCGCCGTCCGCCAGCGCGAACACGGACAGCTCCTCGCCGTCCATGAAGTCCTCCAGCACGACCTCCGCGCCCGCCTCGCCGAAGGCGTGGTCGGCGAGCATGGAGCGGGCCGCGTCTTCGGCCTCCGCCTCCGTGGCGCACACGAGCGCGCCCTTGCCGGCGGCGAGCCCCGAGGCCTTGACGACGATGGGCGCGCCGCGCGAGCGGATATGCGCCAGCGCGTCTTCGAGCGTGCGCACCGTGACGTGGCTCGCGCTCGGCACGCCGGCGCGCGCCAGCAGGTCCTTCGCGTACGCCTTGCTGGATTCGATGCGGGCCGCGGCGGCGCTGGGCCCGAAGGCGGCGACGCCGCGCGCGGACAGCGCGTCCGCGAGCCCTGCCGCCAGCGGCGCCTCGGGCCCCACGACCACCAGGTCCATGGCCCCCTCGGCGGCCCAGCCGGCGACGCCGTCCACGTCGCCGGGATCCAGGGGCAGCGCCTCCGTCAGGCCCGCCGTGCCGGCGTTGCCGCGCGTGATCCAGAACTCGGCGTCCGGCGCGTCCCGGCGCAGCTTCCAGAGGAGCGCGTGCTCGCGTCCTCCGCTTCCGACGATGAGGATCTTCACGGGGCCGGCGGCTACCGTTCGCGTGCGTGTGTCGCCGCGCCGGGCTGCTCGCCCGGCGCGGCGTACCTTCGGGAATTGTACGGGTGCGAAGGAAGGTCGGCAAACCGGGGCCTCCGCGGGCCATGGAAAGCCGCGCTCCGGACCACCCGCGCCTACCCGGCCGTCGCCCCCTCCTCCTCCACCTCCAGCCGCAGCGCCGCCTCCAGGCCCTCCTTCTCGTCGACGAACATCAGGAGGAAGAGCCCTACGACGAAGAACACGATCACCGACGCGACCGCGGCGCGGTGGCTGCCGGTCCAGCCGAGCACCAGGCCGTATGTGAGCGGGCCGAGGACCGACGACAGCTTGCCGCTGAAGGCGTAGAAGCCGAAGAATTCTCCCTGCTTCCCTTCGGGGACCATGCGCGACAGTAGCGAGCGGCTGGCCGACTGGTTGGGGCCCGCGACGATACCGAATGCGACGCCCGCGACCCAGAACATCGCGACCGATGTGGAAAGCGCCGCCAGCGCGACCGATCCGGTCAGCACCAGGAGCGAAATGGTGATCGTCTTCTTGCCTCCGATCCTGTCATCGACGAAGCCGAAGCCGTACGCGCCGAGGCCCGCCGCCAGGTTGATCACGATCCCCAGGACCAGGAACTCCTCGAGCGGCATGCCGAGCGCGGCCCCCGCGTAGATCGAGGCCATCGCGAAGACCGTCGTCAGCCCGTCATTGTAGATCAGGCGCGCGATGAGGAGCTTGCCGGCCTCGCGGTAGGTGCGCAGGTGTTGGAACGTACCCGCGACCCGGCTGAAGCCCATGCGTACGTAGTCTGCCTTGGAGGCGACGGTGACTTGCGGCGGTCCCTCTCGTACCCAGAGGAAGATCGGGATAGCGAACACCGCGAACCACGCCGCCACCAGAAGCGCGACGGAGCGCACGTTTAGCGAGTCGGTTTCGGGCAACCATGTCCGGACCATGCCGAGCGCCAGTGCCAACGCGAGCAACCCACCAATGTAGCCGAGTCCCCAGCCGAAACCCGACACGCGGCCGAGGGTGTCCCGGTCGGTGATGTCCAGCAACAGCGAATTGTAGAAGACCTGCGCGGCCTCGAAGCCGACGTTGGCGATGACGAAGAAGATAGCCGCCTGCAGGGCGTCACCGGGACCGGCCCAGAACAGCAGGATCGTGAACAGGATGCACTGCACCGACACGATCGCCAGGAACAGCTTCTTCTTGCCCGCGAGGTCCGCGACGGCGCCTAGCACAGGGGTGACCAGGGCCACGACGATAGCCGAGATATTAATCGCCCGGGTCCATAGAATGGGTCCGACGATGTCGTCGCCCACCACGACGTTCGCGTAGTAAAACGAGAAAATGAACGTCACGATGATCGTCGTGAACGCGGAGTTGCCGAAGTCGTACAGCGCCCAGGCGGTTACCTCGCGGCGTCTCGCCGACATGCACGGCCTCCAGGTGGGGGTAGCCTGGCCGTAAGTCTACGCGGCGCGTGTAGGTTCGCCACCAGGGGCGCCTGGAGCGGCCGCCGGCCGGGGGCGTCGAGCCCGCCCGGTTCTAGCGGTGGCGCAGCCCCGCCATGAAGTCCTGGCGGATCTTCTTGGCGGCGTCCTCGAACTGATCCCAGAGGCCCTTGGCGTCTTCCTTGTAGGCGCGCCCGGCCTCGGCGAGGTCTTCCTTGTAGGGCGTCTTTTCGTCGGTGCGGCGGAGGTACTCGCCGCGCAGGATCCGGTCGTACTCGCCCTTCTCGATCCAGTCGCGCGCCTCGGCCGCGCGCAGCACTGCGAACGGGTGCGTCTCGCCCAGCAGGTTGAGGACCTTGAAGACGGCGTCGGCGATGTCCCCGCTCTCGCGGTACTCGTCGGCCTGGATCAGGAACTCGTTCAGGTCGGTCTCCTCCATGTCGCCGCCGCCCGCGAGCTTCATGAACCCCGTCAGCGCGGCTTCCGGCTCCTGGACCGCGAGGATCCCGGCGCGGTCGCAGGAGAACTCCGCCTTCCGGCTCCACTCGAGCAGCGCCATGAGCACGACGCGCGCGGCGATGCCCACGACCGGGAAGCCCATCTGCGCGAGCTGCATGAGCAGCACGGTCATCGTCTTGTACAGGACGTGCCCGCTCATGATGTGGCCCAGCTCGTGGCCGATGAGGTAGATCTGCTCGCGGTCGTCGAAAAGGCGGATGGAGCCCGAGTTCAGGATGATGAAGGGGTGGTTCATCCCGTACGCGCCGGCGTTCACGATGGGCGTTTGGGAGACGAAGAGCGGGTAGTCCTCGGGCGAGTCGAGGGTGCGCAGCACGCGCTTGTAGCGCTTGTAGACGTCCGGGAACTGGCGCGGGCCCACGCGCACCGCGTTGGCCTGGAACGACAGTCGGATGGGCTTCTCGCCGAACAGCCCGAAGACCTTGCGCAGCACTTCGTCGAAAACCGGGATGCGGCGCAGCGCGGCCAGCGCCGCCTTGTCCGCGGGGTGCTCCCACGTGCGCGGATCTATATCAGTCAGGGTGCGGACGGTCTTGATCGGTTCCTGGCCCTCGGTCATGTCTGTTCCTGATTCGGTTCGATTACGCCCTCGTCTTCCAGGGCGTCGTACGTGGTCCTGCCGCTGCCCGTTTCAGCGAGCCGTCCCGTGAGGACAAGGTAGGCGATCGTGGTCGCGGGTCACGTGGCGCTCACTCGTTGCGGAAGAGGAAGACCAGGTCGTCCACCTCGTCCACGCCGGATATGTCCAGGTCCCCGTCACCGTCCCGGTCGTGCAGGATGGCGCAGGAGCCGGCGCCGCTCGCGGGCAGCGTGCGGCGGTTGCCGAAGCTTCCACCTCCGAGGTTTTCCCAGATGGTCCACGCGTTACCCTGGAAGTCGCTGGTCACCACGTCCAGGTCGCCGTCGCCGTCCAGGTCGCCCAGGTCGATCGCGACCGGGGTCTGCCCCACGTCCCAAGAACCGGCGAGGCGGATGCCGCCCGCGCCGTCTCCCAGGATGAGCGAGAAGCTGCCGGGCAGGTTGGCGGACACAGCGTCCACGTGGCCGTCGCCGTCCACGTCTCCCGACGCGAGCATCCACGAGCCGCCGCCCACGGGGATCGGCGGACCCACCTCGAAGCCGCCGTCGCCGTCGCCGAAGAGGACGGCGACCCGCTCGCCGGCCTGCGACGCCACGAACAGGTCCGTGACGCCGTCCTCGTTCAGGTCGCCGGGCGCGCACGCGCGCTCGCCGTCCATGCCCGCCTCGATCACCGCGGGCTCGGCGAACGAGCGCGCGCCCGAGTTGCGGAAGACGGTGACGTTGCCGCCGCCGGTGGCGTCGCGGTTGGCGGTGATTATGTCGGGGTCCGCGTCGCCGTCGACGTCGGCGATGCAGAGGCCGCGTACGCTCACGTCGGCCTGCAAGGACGGGCCCGCGGCGAGGGAGCCGTCGCCGCCGCCGAACAGCACGGAGACGTTGCGGTTGGCGGCGCTGCCCACCGCCAGGTCCACCGCGCCGTCGCGGTCGAAGTCGGCGCCCTCGTTGGTGCTGGGGCGATTGGCACCGGTCAGCGGCACCACGACGGCTTCGCCGTAGCCCCCTGAGCCGTCGTTCAGCAGCACGCGCAGGTCGTTGGAGACCTCGTTGGGGATCAGCAGGTCCGAATAGCCGTCCGCGTTCAGGTCGCCTGCGTACGCGCCGTAGGACTGGATCCGCCCCTCGCCCTCGCGGCGGAGCGCGATAGGAGCCGCCGCGGTCATGTCCAGGGTGCCCGGGCCCGCCGCGGTCCAGAAGCTCCACGAGAAGCCGCGCGGGAGGACCCGCCCCGCTGCGTCGCTGATGTCCCTGCTCAGCGCCACGGACACGTGCTCGCCGGCTCCGAACGGCTGCGGCAGCGTCAGCGTCAGGCGGGTGTCGCCGTCGGCGAAGCCGATTGCGGGGGTCTGCGGGCCGGTCCAGCGGCCGAAGACGTAGACGTCCGCCGCGCTAACCGACGCCGGGTCCAGCGCCCGGTCGAAGGTGATGGACAACACGGGCTGGAGCGGAGCGGAGAGCGCGTTGGGGGCGGGGGACACCGCGAGCGCAACCGCGGGCTCGCCGGACGGCGGGCCCGGCTGGCCCACGGGGTCGTCGCCGCACGCCGCCGCGCCGTACGCGATGAGCACCGCCGAGGCGGCGAGAGACGCGGCCGGCCGGCCGCGCGCGCCGGGAGGCGCGGTCACGACGCCAGCGCCCGCTCCAGGTCCGCGATCAGGTCGTCGATCGCCTCGATTCCGACGGACAGCCGCAGCAGGCCGTCGGTTACCCCCATGCGTTCCCTGTCCGCCCCGGGCACCGAGGCGTGCGTCATGATCGCGGGGTGGTTCACGAGACTCTCCACGCCGCCGAGGCTCTCGGCCAGCGTGAACACCCTCATGGACGTAGCGATCCGTTGGGCCCGGTCGAAGTCCTCCACCTCGAAGCTGACCATCCCGGTGAACCCGCACATCTGGGAGCACGCCACCGCGTGCGAGGGGTCGTCGGGCAGGCCCGGGTAGAACACGCCGAGCAGATCGTCGCGCTCGGCCAGGTAGCGAGCCACCGCCATGCCGTTGCGGTTGTGGGCGTCCATGCGCAGGTGCAGCGTCTTGGCGCCCCGCAGCACCAGCCAGGAGTCCCAGGGCCCCAGGATGCCCCCGGTCGCCTTCTGCATGAAGTAGAGGTGCTCGGCCCAGCCCGCGTCGCTCGTCGCCACCACCCCGCCGATCACGTCCGAGTGGCCGTTCAGGTACTTGGTCGCGGAATGCACGACGAGCTGCGCGCCGAGCTCCAGCGGCCGCTGGTTGATCGGCGTGGCGAAGGTGTTGTCGACGCACAGCGGGACGTCCGCCCCGCGCGCGATCTCGGCGATCGCGCGGATATCCGCCACGCGCATCATGGGGTTCGTGGGCGTCTCGATGAGGATCAGCCGGGTTTCGTCGCGCACCGCCGCGCGGACGGCATCCAGGTCGCGGGTGTCGACGAACGTGAACTCGAGTCCGAGCCGGCCCAGCACCTGCTGGAACATGCGCATGGTGCCGCCGTAGACGTTCTCCTCGCTGACCACGTGGTCGCCCGCGGAGAGCCGCTTGACGATGGCCTCGATGGCGGCGAGCCCGCTCGCGAACGCGGCGCCGTGGGTAGCGCCTTCGAGCGCGGCGATGTTGCGTTCGAGCGCCTCACGCGTCGGGTTCTGGACGCGCGCGTACTCGTAGCCGGCGCGGGGTTGGCCGATGGCGTCCTGGGCGTAGGTTGAGGTCTGGTATACCGGCTGCATCACCGAACCGGTGACGGGGTCCGGCGACTGGCCGCCGTGGACCGCCAGCGTCTCTATCGACAGGTGCTCGTGCTCCATCTCGTTCTCGATCCAGTCGGATGGGTCGGCGCGCCGGTGCGGGGCGTTCCTCGTCCGGGCGGCGACGTCGCCTCAAGCAAGCTAGTGCGTCGCCCCGGAAAATCCGATGCGTCCCGGCGCGGTTCACGGGGGCGCTAGGGTGAGCGCGCCAACACTATCGCACGAGCGCATACGCGCCGACGGCGCTCGGCCCTCGGCGTGGCTCTACCTCCTGCACGGGATCTTCGGCGCGGGCCGCAACTGGGGCTCCATCGCCCGGGGCCTGGTGGCCCGCAGACCCGACTGGGGCGCGGTGCTGGTGGACCTGCGCGGCCACGGCGGCTCCACCGGCTTCGGCCCGCCTCACACGGTACGCGCGGCGGCGGCCGACCTGGCGGCTCTCGTCGGCCCGGGGGATGCAGCAGACTCAGCGAAAGTCGCCGCGCACGCGGTGCTCGGGCACTCCTTCGGAGGCAAGGTGGCGCTGGCGTACGCCGAGAGCGTGCCCGCCGCGCTGGTGCAGACGTGGCTGATCGATTCGACGCCGGCCGCCCGCCCGCCGGAGGGATCGGCGTGGCGGATGCTCGCGGCGCTGGAGGATCTGCGGGGGCCCTTCACCAGCCGGCGGGACGCGGTGCAGGCTCTGGTCGAGTGGGGGTTCGCGGCGGGGGTCGCGCAGTGGATGTCCTCCAACCTGGGGCGCGGCTCCAGCGGGCTGACGTGGCGCGTCGAGCCGGGCACGATGCGCGCGCTGCTCGAAGACTTCTTCGGCCTGGACCTGTGGCCCGTGCTGGAGGCGCCCCCGCCGGCGCCCCCGGTTCAGGTCGTGCGTGCGACAGAGTCGGACGTACTGCCCGCGGCCGACGCGCGACGGGTGCGGGAGCTGGGCGAGCGCTGGGGTCGCGTACGGCTGCACGAAGTGGCGGGCGGGCACTGGTTGAACGCGGACAACCCGCGCGCGATCGTGGACCTGCTCGCCCGCGAGCTTCCGCCCGCGTAGAGTAGCGGCGCCCCGCGTCGGCGCGGGCGACGCGAGGTGGCCGCGCGTGCGCGTGGCCGCGAACACGGAGTCCAGGAGAGGCCTTGTCTTTCGAGATACCGCGCGGGCTGATGGTCAGCGTATCCGGCGTGCGCGGACGCGTAGGCGAGTCGCTGACGCCGGAGGTAGTGGCGCGCTTCGCGGCGGCGTTCGGGGCCTACCTCGGCTCCGAGTCCGGAGCCCGCCCGCGGGTGGTTCTGGGTCGGGACTCGCGCACCTCGGGACCCATGTTCGCGCGCGCCGCCGCCGCCGGCCTGATGTCGGTCGGGGCGGATGTGGTGGACGTCGGCGTGGCCCCGACGCCGACGACCCTGTACGCGATCCGGTCGCAAGCCGCCGCCGGGGCCATCGTCGTCACCGCGAGCCACAACGCGGTCGAGTGGAACGCGCTCAAGCTGGCGTCGGCGGAGGGCATGTTCCTGGACGCGGAGCAGACGCAGCGCATGCGCGCCTACCTGGACGACGAGGCGCTCGTCCGGGCCGGCTGGGACGGACTCGGCGGCTACCGCGTCGAGGACGGCGCCATCGAGCGGCACCTGGAGGCGGTGCTGGCTTTGCCGATCGTGGACGTCGAGGCGCTGCGCAGGCGCGGGTTCCGCGTGGCCTTGGACTGCGTGCGCGGCGCGGGTGGCCGGATTCTGCCGACGCTGCTGGAGCGCCTGGGCTGCGAGGTGCTCGGGCTCGACCTGGAACCCGACGGCCGCTTTCCGCGGGAGCCGGAGCCGGTCGCCGCGAACCTGGGCGAGTTGAGCGAGCGCGTGCGCGCGTCCGGCGCCGACCTGGGCATGGCGACCGACCCGGACGCCGACCGCCTGTCGCTCGTGGACGAATCCGGGACGGCGATCGGCGAGGACTACACGCTGGCCATCTGCGCGGCGCTCGTGCTGCGTCACCGGCCGGGCCCCGTCGTCACCAATCTGTCCACCAGCGCCTTGCTGGAAGACGTCGCGGCCGGGGCCGGGATGGAACTCCTGCGTGCCCCCGTGGGTGAGATCAACGTCGCGCGCCGCATGCAGGCCGTCGGTGCGCCCATCGGCGGCGAGGGCAACGGCGGCGTGATTCTGCCCGACGTCCACTACACGCGCGACGCGATGGTCGCCGCGGCGCTGACGCTACAGGGGTTGCTCGAAGCCGACGCGCCGCTGTCGGAGATCGTGGGTGGCTGGCCCGCCTATGCGATCGTCAAGGACAAGGTCGCGCGCGGCGAGCGGGCGCTCGAAATGACCTACGACGAGCTGGCCGCCAGGCTGGACGCGCCCGTGCGCGATCTGCAGGACGGGCTGCGGCTCGCCTGGCCGGAGCGCGGCCGCTGGCTGCACCTGCGGCCGTCGGGCACCGAGCCGATCCTGCGGATCATCGCCGAGGCCAGGGGCGAGGACGAAGCCCGCGAGCTGGTGGCGGCCGCGCGCGCGGCCCTGGGCGCGGAAGACTAGTGTGCCGGCGCGGAAGTCCCGCGTGCACCGAGGCGCGGGATGCAGCGCGAGCCGAATGCCTACGGGACTTCTGCAACGGTACGCTAGCGGCGCGGGACGGGTTCTTGCGGGTAGGAAGGGGAGGGCACGCGCGCGATTGCGGCGCGGGTGCGAACGGATCCGGAGAAGCTATATGTGTGGCATAGTGGGATACGTGGGGCAGCGCGAGGCTGTCCCCTTGCTGGTCGAGGGGCTGCGACGCCTGGAATACCGCGGCTACGACTCGGCGGGCGTGTCTGTGCTCAACGGCAAGGGCCTGAGCACCGCCAAGGCTGCCGGCAAGATCTCCGAGTTGGAGACCTTGCTCGGCAACGGCCACCGGATGACGGGATCCTGCGGGATCGGGCATACCCGCTGGGCTACCCACGGCGCCCCCACCCAGGTCAACGCGCATCCCCACACGGCGTGCGACGGAGACGTGTCGGTGGTCCACAACGGCATCATCGAGAACGCCGGTACGCTGCGCCAGAAGCTCGAGGCGCTGGGCCACACCTTCACCACCGAGACGGACACCGAGTCCGTCGCCCACCTCATCGAGGAAGCCTACGACGGCGACCTGCCCGAGGCGGTGCGGGCGGCGCTCGGCCACGTGGAGGGGACGTACGGGATCGCCGTCGTGAGCAGCCTGCACCCGGGCACGATCGTCGTGGCGCGCAACGGCAGCCCGCTGGTACTGGGAATCGGCGAAGAGGGCGAGAACTTCGTCGCCAGCGACGTCGCCGCCATCCTGGAGCACACGCGCAACGTGATCTACCTCGACGACGGCGAGATGGCCGTCGTGACCGCCGACGGCTACGACATCTCGCACATCCGCGGCGGCCCCATCACCAAGGAGATCGAGCACATCTCCTGGGATCTCGGCGCGATAGAGAAGGGCGGGCATCCGCACTTCATGCTGAAGGAGATCAACGAGCAGCCCGAGACGCTGCGTCAGACGATGCGGGGCAGGCTGCTCACGGAGGAGGGCACGTCCCGCCTGGGGGGCGTGACCCTGTCCGACGAAGAGCTGCTCGAAATCGACAACATCATCATCACCGCGTGCGGCACCTCCTGGCATGCGGCGCTGATCGGCGAGTACATGCTGGAAGACCTGGCGCGCATCCCGGTGGAGGTGGAGTACGCCTCGGAATTCCGCTACCGGAACCCGGTCGTCAAGGAAAACACCCTCGTCATCGCCATCAGCCAGTCGGGCGAGACGGCCGACACGCTGGCTGCCATGCGGGAGGCGAAGCGGCGCGGCGCGCGGGCCATGGGCATCGTCAACGTGGTCGGCTCGACGATCGCGCGCGAGACGGACTTCGGGATCTACCTGCACGCCGGGCCGGA
This sequence comes from Gemmatimonadota bacterium, assembly GCA_039715185.1. NCBI lineage: Bacteria > Pseudomonadati > Gemmatimonadota > Gemmatimonadota bacterium. Next base: position 8,747 of record JBDLIA010000064.1, on the reverse strand, counting down.
GATCGGCGTGGCCTCCACCAAGGCGTTCACGAGTCAGGTGGTGGCGCTAACCCTCTTCACCGTCCATCTGGCCAGGCTGCGCAACCTGTCGATCCTGCAGGGACGCGAGATCATAGCCGCGCTGGAGAGGCTGCCGGAGCAGGTCGAGGCGGTGCTCGGTCTGGACGAGGACCTGCGCGAGCTGGCGCGTCAGTACGAGGACGCCGCCAACGTCCTCTACCTGGGCCGGGGCTACAACTTCCCGGCGGCGTTGGAGGGCGCGCTCAAGCTCAAGGAGATCAGCTACATCCACGCCGAGGGCTACCCCGCGGCCGAGATGAAGCACGGGCCCATCGCGCTCATCGACGATCGCATGCCGGTCGTCGTGCTCGCCCCCAAGGACTCCGTCTACAGGAAGGTCGTCAGCAACGTCGAGGAGGTGCGCGCGCGCGGCGGCCGCGTGATCGCGGTGCTCACCGAGGGCGACACCGAGCTCGCGGACAAGGTCGATCACATCATCCCGATCCCCGACACGATCGACATGCTGACGCCCATCCTGTGCTCCGTGCCGCTCCAGCTCCTGGCCTACCACATCGCCGTGATGCGCGGCTGCAACGTTGACCAGCCACGCAACCTGGCCAAGTCCGTGACGGTCGAGTAGCGGTGGCGCTACCGGGCCCGACGGCTCGGCGCGCGCGTTAGCGTGCGCGTCGTCCTGCAGCGGGTGAGCCGCGCCGAGGTGCGCGTCGACGGCGAGGTCGTCGGGCGCGCCGGGCGCGGCTTTCTCGTGCTCGTGGGCTTCAGGCCCGGTGACGGCGAGGAGGAAGTCCGCTGGATGGCGGCCAAGATCCTGGGGCTGCGGCTGTTCGCGGACGCGGAGGGCAAAATGAACCTGTCCCTGGAAGACATCGGCGGGGACGTGCTCGTGGTGAGCCAGTTCACGCTCTACGGCGACGCGCGCAAGGGGCGTCGCCCGAGCTTCGTACACGCCGCTCCGCCGGAGCTCGCGATCCCGCTGTACGAGCTGTTTCTGGACGCGCTGCGCGAGTCCGCGCCGGCGGCGGTGGAGGCGGGTAGGTTCGGCGCCATGATGGACGTGGAGCTGGTGAACGACGGCCCGGTGACGCTGAGCCTCGAAAGAGAGCCCGCAGGGTGAGCGACGGTTCGCTCGTGCTGGCGTCCGGCTCGCCCAGGCGTGCCAGCCTCCTGTCCATGCTGGGCGTGGAGTTCGAGGTGCTGGCGGCGGAACTCGATGAGCGGCGCCTGCCGGACGAGTCACCAGCGGCCTACGCAGAACGCACGGCGCGGGAGAAGGCGAGCGCGGTGGCGCTCCGGCGGCCGGGCTCGGTGGTTCTGGCCGCAGACACCATCGTGGTGCTGGACGGCCAGGTGCTCGGCAAGCCGGTGGACGAGCGGGGCGCGGTGGACATGCTGCTGAGGCTCCAGGGCCGCGACCACGTCGTGCGCACCGCCGTGGCGGTCGCGGACCCCGCCGGCCGCGTCAGGAGCGGCGTAGAGAGCACGCGCGTGGTGTTCCGCGCCTTCGACGAAGCGACCGCGCTCGCCTATGCCGCCACCGGGGAGCCGTTGGACAAGGCCGGCGCGTACGGCATCCAGGGCTACGGCGCGACCCTGGTCGAGGCCATAGACGGCGATTTCTTCGCGGTAATGGGACTGCCCATCGTGCGCACGATTCGGTTGCTGGAGGAGGCAGGTTGGCGGTACCACTTCCGCAGTCCGCGGCCCGCCGCGGACGTGGTACCGGGTCGTTGAGAACGGCGGAACAGGCATGACCAGGATCCTCGCGCTGGACCAGGGCACCACCGGCAGCACCGCGCTCGTCATCGGCGAGCGGGGCGACATCGTGGCCAAGGCCTACGCGGAGTTCTCGCAGCATTTCCCGCGTCCCGGCTGGGTGGAGCACGACGCCGCCGAGATCCGCGACGTCACCTTCCGCGTCGCCCAGGAGGTCCTGGCGCGGGCCGGCGTGGGCACCCCGGACGCCGTGGGCATCACCAACCAGCGCGAGACGGTGGTGCTGTGGGACCGGGCCTCGGGCGAGCCCGCGGCGCGCGCGATCGTCTGGCAGGACCGGCGCACCGCGGAGCGCTGCCGCGAGCTGAAGGAGGAGGGTCGCGAGCCCTGGGTCAGAGAGAGAACCGGGCTCGTGCTCGACCCGTATTTTTCGGCGACGAAGCTCGCCTGGATGCTGGATCGGGACGCGGGCCTGCGGAGCCGGGCGGAAGCGGGAGAGCTGGCCGCGGGCACCATCGACACGTGGCTGATCTGGCAACTGACAGGGGGCGAAGTCCACGCGACCGATCCCACCAACGCCTCGCGCACGCTGCTCTACGACATCCACCGCGGCGAATGGTCCGACGAGCTCTTGGAGCTGTTCGGCGTTCCCCGCGCTGTCCTGTCGGACGTGAGACCCTCGAGCGGGGAGTTCGGCGTCGTGTCCGGCGACGCTCCGGCGGCCGGGGCGCGCATCGCCGGGGTCGCGGGCGATCAGCAGGCGGCGCTCTTCGGACAGGGTTGCTGGCGGCCCGGCAGCGCCAAGAGCACCTACGGCACCGGCGCCTTCCTGCTCATGCACACCGGCGACAACGCGGTGGCGTCGCAACGAGGGCTTCTCAGCACGGTCGCGTGCGGCGTCGGGGGCGAGGCGACCTACGCGCTGGAAGGCTCGATCTTCATCGCCGGCGCGGCCATCCAGTGGTTGCGAGACGAGCTGGGGGTGATCGCCAGCGCCGGCGAGACCGAGGCGCTGGCGCGCTCCCTGGATGACAACGACGGGGTGTATCTGGTGCCCGCGTTCGTCGGGCTCGGCGCGCCCCACTGGGAAGCGGAGGCCAGGGGCATGGTGGTGGGTCTCACGCGCGGGTCGCGCCGCGCCCACCTGGCCCGCGCGGCGCTGGAGGCGATGGCGTACGGAACGCGCGAGGTCGTCGAGGCGATGGAGGCCGACGCCGGCCAGAGGGCGCCCTCGCTCGCGGTCGACGGGGGCGCGACGGCGAACGACTGGTTCGTGGACTTCCTGTCCGGGATGCTGGACAGGCCGGTGCTCAGGCCGCCCCAGATCGAGACCACCGCGCTCGGCGCCGCGGGGCTCGCGGGCATCGGCGTGGGGGCCTGGGCGGACGGCGACGACTTCCTGGCGGCCCGCGGACCCTTCGACCGCTTCGAGGGCTCGCTCGATGAGGAGCGCCGCGAACTCTACTGGAGCGGCTGGCGGCGCGCCGTCAACGCCGCCGTCACCTGGGCGCGCTCGTGAACGAGCAGAAGCGCCCCCAGCGAGTGTCCAGGCCGATCCGCGTCGCGGTTTGCGGCTCCTCGACGCCCGATCCGGACGAGCTGCGGGAGGCGGAGGCGGCGGGCGCGGCGATCGCCGAAGCCGGGGCGGTCCTGGTGTGCGGAGGCCTGGGCGGGGTGATGGCGGCGGCCTGCCGGGGCGCGACCGATGCCGGCGGCCAGGCGCTCGGCGTCCTTCCGGGGATCGATCCGGCGGCCGCCAACCCGTGGGTAACCGTGCCCCTCGCGACCGGCATGGGCGAGGCTCGCAACGCGCTCGTCGTGTCGTTCGCCGACGCCGTCGTGGCGGTGGGCGGGGCCTGGGGCACGCTCTCCGAGGTGGCGCTGGCGCGCGCCATGGACAAGCCGGTCGTGCTGGTCCGGCCCGGGCTGACCACCGGGCTGCCGCTGCCCGCGGTGGTCACGGGGCCCGAAGCCGTGTCGCTCGCCTTGAGCCGGTGCGCGGCGTCGCTCGCTTCTCCAACCGACTGAACGACATGGAACTCGCAGTGGGCCTGGTCGTGGCCGGCCTCGTGCTGGCGTTCGTGGCGCTTCCGGTGGTGCGCCGCGCGCGCGCGCCGGGTCCGGCCGAAGAGCGCGCGCTCGACCGCCTGGTAGACCACGCCGCGCGGGCGCTCGCGGAGGGCGCCGTGTGCGCCCGTTGCTACGCGGTGAATCGCGCCGAGGACAGGTTCTGCGCGACGTGCGGGCGGCCGCTGTCCGGGGCCGGCCGACCCCGGACCAGAACCGAAAGCGCGGGATGACCGTCGACCTGCGTAGCGACACGGTGACGCGGCCGACGCCCGGCATGCGCGCGGCGATGGCGGGGGCCGTGGTGGGCGACGACGTGCTGGGCGACGACACCACCGTGGCCGCGCTGGAGGAGCGCGTTGCGGGGCTCCTTGGCAAGGAGGCAGCGCTGTTCATGCCGAGCGGCGTGATGGCGAACACCGTTGCCATCCTGAGCCAGGCCGCCCCGGGCACCGAGGTCGTGATGGACGCCGACGCGCACGTCGTGAACTGGGAGGACGGCGCCACCGCGATGTGGGGTGGGGTCCAGATAAGGACGCACCGGCCCGAGGACGGGCTCCCGGTCCCGGAGCGAGTGGAGGCGGCGATGCGCGACCCGGGGCCGTACACCATCCGCACGTCCGTGGTGTGTCTGGAGAACACCCACAACGGCGCCGGCGGTAGGGTCCTGCCGCTCGAGCGGGGACGTCGCATAGCGGAACTGGCGCGGGCGCGCGGGCTGCGCGTGCACCTGGACGGCGCGCGACTATGGAACGCCGCGGCGGCCGGCGGGCGCTCTCTCGCGGAACTCGCCGACTGCGCCGACACCGTCATGGTGACGCTCTCCAAGGGACTCGGCTGCCCGGTCGGATCCGTGCTCGCGCTGCCCGCGGAGCTGCGCGATCGGGCGTGGCGCATCCGCCGCCGTCTGGGCGGGGCCATGCGCCAATCCGGAGTCCTCGCGGCGGCCGCCTTGTACGCGCTCGACCACCACCTCGACAGGCTCTCCGACGACCACCGCCGGGCGGCCGACCTGGCCGCCGCCGCCGCGGGCATCGACGGCGTCGGGGTGGTGACCCCCGAAACCAACATCGTGATGGTCCATCTCCCCGACAGCGGCCCGGACGCGGACGCCGTGAAGGACGCCCTCGAGGAGCGCGGCGTGCGCATGAGCCGGTTCTCGCGGCGCCGCCTGCGGGCCGTCACCCACCTGGACGTCGACGACGACGGCATCAGGCAGGCCGGCGCCGCGCTGGCGGAGGTGCTGGTGTGAGCCGGGGCGGGGCGCCGGACGGCGCGCGAGCTCTGCTGCTGGCGCTCGCCCTGAGCGCGCCGGCCGCGGCGCAGGAGCCGGCCGATGTCTTCGACTTCACGGAGCTGGCCGAGGGCGTGTTCGCGGCGACCGTGAGGCCCGGTCCGCCCATGTACGTGTTCGCGAACTCGCTGGTCGTGGTGGGCGAGGCCGGAGTGCTGGTGGTCGACGCGCACGCCTCGCCCTCCGCCTCGCGCGCTTTTCTGCGCGAGTTGGGCCGGCTGACCGACCTGCCCGTGACCCACCTGGTCAACACCCACTGGCACACCGACCACACAATGGGCAACGCGGCGTTCGTCGAGGCCAACCCGGACGTGGCCATAATCGCCACCCGCGCCACCGCCGAAGCCATGGCGACGCTGGGTCGGGCGGCGTATCAGGCGGACGTCGACACGCTGCCTGTCTCGGCGGATCGGCGCCGGACCTGGGCGAGCGAGCGCCTCGGACCGCAGGGACAGGAACTCAGCGAGGCGACCGCGGCGCGGCTGCTCCGTAGCGCCGACTTGCGCGACGCGCAGGCCCGCGAGTTGGCGCAGACGGACTACCTGGAGCCGACGCTCACCTTTCAGGACCGTCTGCGGATCGACCTGGGCGACAGGGTGGTGGAGGTGCGCTCTCTGGGACCCGCCCACACCGTCGGAGACGCCGTGGTCTGGCTGTCGAACGAGCGCATTCTGGCGGCCGGGGACCTGCTGGAGGACGCGTTTCCGTGGATCGACGCGAACAGCGACGTGGCCGGCTGGGCGCAGGCGCTCGGTTTCCTGAGGGCCCTCGACGCGGCCGTGGTGTTGCCCGCGCACGGCCGCGTACGGCGAGCCCCCGAGTACGTGGAGAGCGCCGCGGGGCTCCTGGGAGAGGTCGTGCGGGCGGCGCTACTGGGCGAAGAGACGCCCGCCGATCCGGCCGCGCTGCGCCGCTTCTACGCGCGCTTCGGGCTGTCCCGGGAAGCCTTCGACAGGGCCTTCGCCGCCGCCGTCGCCAGCGCCGGGCTCCGAATCGAAGATCGATAGAGAGACCCGAAAACGTCCCGAAGACCCGTCAATCCGGGCTTCCCGTACAAATCCCGAAAGCCGCTCACGAGGCTCTGTCCCGTTCTGCCCTTGTAGACGCCCAGCCAGCCACCCATAATGGGGCCTGACCGGGCGAACCGGGTGCACCCGACACTCCGAGGGGGGAACGGCACGATCATGACGACGCTGCAAGTCACCGAAGAACGCAAGAAAGCCCTCAACGTCGCGATCTCGCAGATCGAGCGGGCGCACGGCAAGGGGGCGATCATGCGCATGGGAGAGGGCGGGGCTCGCGTGCAGATCGAGTCGATCTCCACCGGGGCACTCAACCTGGACGCGGCGATCGGCATCGGCGGAATCCCGCGCGGCCGGATCTCCGAGATCTACGGGCCGGAGTCCAGCGGCAAGACCACCCTGTGCCTGCACGTCATCGCGAACGCGCAGCGCGCCGGCGGCGTGGCCGCGTTCATCGACGCGGAACACGCGCTGGACATCATCTACGGCGAGAAGCTGGGCGTGGACGTGGAGAATCTGCTCGTCAGCCAGCCGGACACGGGAGAACAAGCGCTCGAGATCGCCGAGGTCCTCATCCGCAGCAGCGCGGTGGATGTGGTGGTGATCGACTCGGTCGCGGCGCTTGTGCCCCGAGCGGAGATCGAGGGCGAGATGGGCGACTCGCACGTCGGGCTCCAGGCGCGCCTCATGAGCCAGGCCCTGCGCAAGCTCACCGGCGCCGTCAACCGTTCCCGTACCGCGGTGGTGTTTACCAACCAGATCCGCGAGAAGATCGGGGTCATGTATGGCAACCCGGAAACCCAGCCGGGTGGCCGGGCTCTGAAGTTCTACTCCAGCGTACGCTTGGACATCCGCAGGATCGGGGCGATCAAGGACGGCCAGGAGCTGATCGGCAATCGTACCCGCGTGAAGGTCGTGAAGAACAAGACGGCGCCGCCGTTCCGAGAGGCCGAGTTCGACATCATGTACAACGAGGGGATCAGCCATAACGGGCTGCTGATCGACCTTGGCGTCGACACCGAGATCGTGGACAAGGCCGGAGCCTGGTTCTCCTACGGCGATGTCCGGCTGGGGCAGGGGCGGGAGAACGCCAAGGGATACCTGGCCGAAAACCCGGATATCGCCAACGAGATCGAGGACAAGGTGCGCGACGCCCTCAGCCTGCCGCCGCGGGTGGGCGCGGAGAGCGCCGAGCAGGTGGACGCGGGCGCGGCCTGACGCCCTCTCCCCCCACGCTGCACGGGTGAAACACCCACGCGGCGCTACGTGGCCGCGCCGGGCCGTCGCTGCCCCCGCGAGAGGGCGTCGGCGGCCCCTTCGCATCCCCCTCCGGCCGGTCTATATTGCCAGGTTCCGTGCCAGCCGTAACGTCCAGACGTAGCCGACATGACCGCGTCCGACATTCGCAGTCGCTTCCTCGCGTTCTTCGAACAGCGGGGTCACGCCGTGCGACCCAGCTCCAGCCTGGTCCCACGCGATGACCCCACTTTGCTCTTCACGAACTCCGGCATGGTGCAGTTCAAGGACGCGTTTCTGGGGCTCGTGGACCTGCCCTTCAAGCGCGCGGCTACGTCTCAGAAGTGCCTGAGGGTCAGCGGAAAGCACAACGACCTCGAGGAGGTGGGCGTCACCGCCCGGCACCACACCTTCTTCGAGATGCTGGGCAACTTCTCCTTCGGTGACTACTTCAAGCGCGACGCCATCGACTACGCCTGGGAGCTGCTGACCGTGGACTTCGGCATCTCTGCCGACCGTCTCTGGGCCACGGTGCACCACACCGACGACGAGGCGGCCGCGCTGTGGACGGAGATCGCGGGCATCCCTCACGAACGCGTGTACCGGCTGGGCGACGAGCACAACTTCTGGCAGATGGCCGACACCGGGCCGTGCGGCCCCAACTCGGAGCTGCATTTCGACGCCCGTCCGGACGGCGAGCGGAGCGGCTCGCTGTCCGCCGAGGAGTTCGTGGAGCGCGGCGACCGCGGCGAGTTCCTCGAGCTCTGGAACCTGGTGTTCATGCAGTACGATCGGCAGCCGGACGGGGAGCTCGTGCCCTTGCCGGCGCCCTCGGTGGACACGGGCGCGGGGCTCGAGCGCATAGCCGCCGTCCTGCAGGGAGTCGATTCCAACTACGAGACCGACCTGTTCACGCCGTTGATCGACGCCGGGCGCGAGGTCGTCGGCGTCGAATACGTCTACGACACGCCGCACGGCGTGAGCTACCGCGTGCTTGCCGACCACGCCCGCGCCGTGGCGTTCCTGCTGGCGGATGGCGTGTTCCCGTCCAACGAAGGCCCCGGTTACGTCCTGCGACGGTTGCTGCGCAGGGCCGTGCGCCACGCGTGGATGCTGGGCCGGCGCGAACCCACGCTCGTGCACGTCGTGGACCGCGTGGTGGACACCATGGGCGACGCGTACCCGGAGCTCAGCGACAGGCGTGACCACCTCCTGCGGCACACCCGCAAGGAGGAGGAGCGCTTCCTGGAGACGATCGACGCCGGCATGGAGCGGTTCGACCAGATCGCCCCGCGCGATGGCGCGGCCGGGACGGTCGGTGGGGAGGACGCCTTCCTGCTCTACGGCACCTTCGGGTTTCCGCTGGATCTGACCGAGCTGATGGCTCGCGAGCG
>JBDLIA010000063.1 GCA_039715185.1 Gemmatimonadota bacterium | reverse complement strand
GCTGGCCGCGGGAGGGGTCGGCGCGGCGTTGACGCTGGGCGCGTGGGTGGCCGGCGCATCCGCGTCGGACGCTCTGCTGCGCGCCGGGCCGGCGCTGTGGTGGGGGCTGCAAGTGGCCTGGGCGTCGATCCTGGGAGTCGCTACCGCCGTGCTCCTGCCCAGGCCCGAGCACGCGGCTACTCCTGGCGGGGGGGCCAGAGCCATGGGGTGGATCGCGGCCGGACTCGCGCTGGGAGGCCTGTTGGGCGCCGCGCTCGTGCTGGCGCGGGATCCGTGGCTGGGAGCCGAGCCGTGGTTCGCGCTGGCGTGGGCCGCGCCGGCCTACCTGGTCGCGCGCGGTACCCCGCGGCTCCGTTTCGGGGGTCTGCGTCGCTGGCTCGTGGCCGGCGCGCTGGCCGCCACGGCGCTGCTCCCGCAGCTGTGGCTGGCCTCCGCGGACGCCCGCCTGCGCGGCGCGGAGGCAGACGTCGAGCGGCTCGCCGCCCCAACTGATCCCTTCATCGACTTCCTGATGGCCCGCCTCGGAGCCGAGGCCCGCGAACGGTACGCTCGCGGAGAGGGGGGCGCCGAGCTGTTGTATCGGGCGTGGGTGGGGAGCGGACTGGCCGCCGAGGGCTATCCAGTGCGGCTGGCGCTCTGGGGGCCGGACGGCGGGGTGGCCGAGCGCCTGGACATCACCGGATCGGGCGACGACCCGGGCACGGGCTCCGGCATGGCCGCCGACGTCGTGCGCGCGTCACGCGAAGCGGACCTGCCGATCCGGCGAACAGACCCCTCTCCGGAAGTGCGCCAGGCGCAGGCGGTGCCGCTGGGCGGCGGCTGGGTCGCGTCCGCGCTGGTTCTGCCGCGCCGCGCCCTCGCCCCGGAGGGTCTGGCCGCCGCCGCGCTCGGAACGCGCGACGCCAGGCCCGCGACCGCGACGTTGACGCTAACCGCGAGCACGACGGCCGGCGTGCGCGCCGAGGGCCTGCGCTGGGCAGCCTCGGTGGCCGGGGTGCGCGGGGAGGGCGAACTCCGCCTGGGTGACGTCCTCTACCACGCGCACGTCGAGGTCGACCAGGCTCCGGCCGCCGTGCGGATCGCGCGCGGCGTGCTCCTGATCGTGGTCGACCTGCTGGCGCTGGCGCTGATCTGGGGATTCGCGCACAACCTCGCGGGCTCCCCCCGGCCGCCGCCGGCCCCCTGGATTCCCGCCCCCGGCAGCTTCCGGTCCAGGGTCACCCTGGCGCTGTTCTTCTTCTTCCTGGTGCCCACGCTGGCCTTCGGCGCCGTGGCCTACCGGACGGTCGCGGGTGCCGCCGAACGCGAGGCCGAGGCGACCGTGTCTCGCTCCAGCGCGCAGGCCGTGGACGTCTTCGCCGCCGCCGGCGGCAACCTACAGACGGTGGCGGGTCTGGTGGGCCTGGACGTCCTGTTCTACCAGGGCGGCGAGTTGATCACGTCGTCGCGTCCGGAGCTGGTCAGGCTGGGGGTGCACGACGCCTGGCTGGCGCCGGACGCCCACATCGCGCTGCGCGAAGGCGAGGCCCTCGCCCTGGACCGCGGCCGCAGCCTGCTCGGTCGGCGCGCGGTGGTGGGATTCCGGCGCCTGGCGCCGGCCGGGGTGGTGGGAATCCCGGCCTTGCCCGGCGGCGCCGCCGCGGCGCGGCGAGCGGAGCTGACGGACACGCTGCTCTTCGCCATCCTGCTCGGCGCGGTATTGTCGCTGGCGCTATCGCTCGCCGCCGGTCGCGCGCTGGCGCGGCCTATCGGCCAACTCAGCCGCGCCGCGTCTGCCGTCGGCGAGGGCCGCTCGCGGGTCGATCTGCCGGTCGACAGGCGGGATGAGTTCGGCGAGCTGTTCCGCTCGTTCAATCGCATGACTCGCGGGCTTCGTCGCGCTCGGGCCCGAGAGCTGCGCAGCGCGCGGGTACTGGCCTGGGGCGAGATGGCGCGTCAGGTAGCCCACGAAATCAAGAACCCCCTGACCCCCATCCGGCTGTCGGTGCAGCACGTAAGGCGCGCCTTTCGAGACGAGCGCCAGGACTTCGGCGAGATCCTGGAGGGCAACGTCGAGCAGGTGCTGCACGAGATCGACCGCCTCAGCGACATCGCGCGCGCGTTCGCCCGTTACGGCGCACCCGCCGAGCCGCAGCCGGCGCTGGAGTCGGTGGACGTCGAGGCGGTCGCCCTGGATGTGCAGGCGCTGTACGCGTCCGGAGAGCGAGGTATGGTCGTGCGAGTTGAGTCCGAGCCCGACCTGCCGTCCGTGGCGGCCCGCGACGGGGAGCTGCGGGAGGTGCTGATCAACCTGCTGGAGAACGCCCGCGAGGCGCTCCCCGAGGGAGGCGTCGCGCGGGTCACAGTGCGGCGCGAGGGCGCCGAGGTCGCGCTCCAGATCAGCGATGGCGGCGAGGGCATCCCGGCCGACGTGCTGCCCAGCGTGTTCGAGCCGCACTTTTCCACCCGCAGCTCCGGCACGGGCCTCGGCCTGGCCATCGTAAAGCGCCTGGTCGAGGACTGGGGCGGCCGGATCATCGTGGAGAGCGAGCCGGGCCGCGGCACCGCGTTCAAGATCTGGCTCAAGGAAGCGGAGGCGGGCGGGGCGGACTGAGGGTCACGCCCGCCCTCGCTTCAACTCCCGTCTACGGCCTGGCCCTGTAGTTGACGATGCGCTCGTCCTCGCCGTCGGTCAGGATCAGCGAAACCAGGTCGCCGCCCTCCAGCCGCGAGGCGAGCCGTCGGAAGTCGCGGACGGTGCCGATCTCCACGCCGTTGATCGAGACGACTTCCCAGCCGCGAGCGCGCTCTCCGACGGGCCCGCCGTCGGCGATGTCCTCGATGACCAGGCGAGTGCCCGAGCCCGTTCCCGAGCGTACCGCTTCGACCGAGAAGCCCACGCGATCGGTAGGGGTCTCCGCCACCAGCGTGGGCGGCGTACGCGCGCGCTTGCGCGGTTCGAACTCGTCCAGCCGCACGATGACCTCGCGATCCTCCTGGAAGCGGCGGACCGACAGCCGGATCCGCTGCCCCGGCTGCCGCTGCAGGAGCTGGGTGGTGAGCTCGTTGGCGTTGGCCACCTCGGCGCCATCGATCGCCAGCACGACGTCCCCGTGCCTCAGGCCCGAGCGCGCCGCCGGCAGGCCTTCCTGCACCGACTCTATCCAGGCGCCTTCGATCCGGTCCAGCCCATACGCCTCGGCGTCCGGGTCGAGCACGTCGCGCACGGAAACTCCCAGGCGCGGGCGATGGACCACGCCGTATTCGAGCAGGTCATCGGCCACCCGGGATACGATGGCCATGGGGATCGCGAACCCGTAGCCGATGAAGCGCCGGTTCGGGGACTGGATGGCCGTGTTCACGCCCACCACCCGGCCGTCCAGGTCCACCAGCGGGCCGCCCGAATTGCCCGGGTTGATCGCCGCGTCGGTCTGGATGTAGGACTCCAGCGCGGTCTGCCGGCCCTCGGTCCCGATCGACAACTGTCGCCCTTTCGCGCTCACGATCCCAGCGGTGACGGTGAAGTCCAGGTCCAACGGGCTGCCCAGGGCGAGAACCCAGTCGCCTACCTCCACCGGCGCGTCGGCGCCGATCCGCGCCGCGGGCACCTGCTCGCCGGCGGCGAGCTTCAGCTCCAGCACCGCCACGTCCGTGTCCTGGTCGGAGCCCACCACCTCGGCCTCGTAGGAGCGCCCATTCACGAAGCGAACGAGCACCCGCGTGGCGCGCGCGACTACGTGATTGTTGGTGATCACGTGGCCGGCTTCATCCAGCACGAAGCCCGAGCCGCGCGCGATGCCGCCGGCGCGGCCGCCGCGCCCGGCCTGCTGGGCCTCCACCCGCACCACCGCGGGGAGAACCTCGTTGGCGGCGTCACGGAACGCGCCGGAGAGCTCGCGCGCGAGCCCGGGCGAGTCGCTCACTCGCTCCTGGAGAGGGAGCGCGGCGGGTCTCGGGCGGAGGGTTGGCGACGCCAGCGCCACCGTCTGCACGGTCGCCCCGACGTCGCTCCCGGCGTCGAAACCGCAGGCCGAAAGGAGGCCGCCCAGGGCGATCGTCAAGGTGATTCGGGAGAGGACGCCGCCGGCGCCACGGGCATATGTGCGCATGTCCAGCCCTTGCTGCGGGTGTCTGAGGGGAACCGCGGTCCCGATGCAGGAATCCGTCGAACTCCCCCGATCGTTTCCGGTTGGACGCCGACCAGATCCGGCTCGGTTGCAATCGGCCCGGTCATCACCCGGCGAAGAGAGTCTCTCCGGTCGCCCGGTGTCCCATCCAGCCATGTCCCCGCGCGGGCTCCGCTTCCACTCTGATTCCCGAGCGTAGAGGGAGCGCGACGGCGGGCTGCGTTCCGGGTGGCGTGGGTGGTCGGAGAGGAGGACGGCATGAAGAAACTGGTGATGACCGTGGCCGCCGCGGCGGCCCTGGCGGTGATGGGGAGCGCCCTGGAGGGCGCCGGCAGTCCCACGTTCGCCGCGACGGGAGAGTGCGCCGGCGGCGCGGGGCCGCTGTGCATGAGTGAATTTACCTGCACCTCCTGGTCCTGGGAGCTCGCGTGGCCGCTGAGGATCAGCCGCACGTGCGCGAGCTGGACGCAGCGGGACTACTACTGGGAGACGATCGAGGAAACCCAAGGATCCGGAGACGACCCGGCGTTGCCCCCCGGCGAGGAGACGCCGGAGGAGCCGACGGAAGACAACTGACCCGACCGCGTCGCGGCCGGGGGCCGCCACGCAGACACTGAACCAACACGCATGCGCCCATCCCACCGCCCGGAATCAGCCGTCCTTCGGCCGGAACCTACCGGCCGCGGGGCTGCGCTGGCGCTCGCCTCTACGCTCGGCGTGATCGCCTTGACGGCGATCCTGACGCCCGAGGTCACGGGAGACGCCGCCGGCCTTGCGCCGGCTTCCGAGGCCGGAGCGCTGGCGGTGCACGTCGCCTTCCAGCTCGCCGACTGCGCGTCGGCGCTGGCCTTTCTGGACATCCTGGATCACCCCACGGTCGCCGGCAGCATGAGCGTGGCCTCGCTCGTCTTCATCGGAGAAGCGGCCGACACCGCGGCCGCGGCGCGCGCGCTGGGCGGCAAGTTCTCTCCGCTGACGCTCGCCTCCGCCAGGACGCTCCGGGAGTTTCGCGACCTCGGCTTCGGGCGTACGCCCTTCCTGGTCGTCAAGGACGCGGGCGGAGCGACCCGCTTCGCGGCTCCGGTGCCGCGCGACCCCCTGGAGCTTCGGTCCCTGCACTGGGCGCTGGTCGGGCTCGCCGATCTGCACGCGCGCCGGACCGCGAGCGGAAGGCGGTGAACGAGCGGTTCGGCGTCGCGTGGCTGGCGGCCAGCCTGGCTGCTGCCGCCTGCGGCGACGGCGCCGACTCGGGCGCGGTCGCGGCGTTCGAGGCCAGACCCAGGCTGGTGCGGGAGGCGCCCGGCGGGACTCTGTGGAGCGTCGGCGGCGACCCGGCCGACACGGTTCTGCTCATGCCGGTGGCGATCCGCGCTGCGGCAGGCCGGGTGTTCGTGCTGGACCGCTTCGGGCACAGAGTGGCCGCGTTCGAGGCGAGCACCGGAGAGCACATCTGGACGCGCGGCCGGCATGGAGGCGGGCCGGGAGAGCTCGACGGTCCCACCGACTTCGCTGTGACGGCCGATGGTGGCGTGGCCATCGGCGACGCCCGCAACGCGCGCGTCGCGAGACTGGACCGCGGCGGGGCCGCCGTCTCGCCTATCCCCGTCCGGGACGTCGCCTACGTCGAGTCACTGTGTTCGCTTCCGGACGCGGAGTGGCTCCTGACAACGCAGACCGAGGGGTCGCGGGTGCTCCGCCTGAGCGAGCGCGGGGAGGTAGTGGGGAGGCATTCGATCCCCGGACCCTACCCGGAGGACGCGCCGCCTCTGGCCACGCAGGCGCTCCTGCTGGGTGGAGCGGGCGGGCCGTGCGTACTCGCCTACAAGATGGCCGCGGGGTTCGCCAGGTACGGCGGCGGGAGCGGCTTCGGGCCGTTTCGGCCGTACGTGGAGCCCATGGCCCCACCCGGCGTCGACGTCGACCGGTCCGGCCGGCGCCGGTCGACCAGGCTGGCGGAGTACAAGGTGGCCGCGCTGGATGGAGCTGTGGTCGGCGAGGAGGTGTGGATTCTCTTCCACGGCGAGGGGCAGGACGCGCGCCGCCTGATCGATCGCTACGCGCTGCCGGACGGCGCCTATCTGGGGAGCTGGCGGCTGCCGTTCGGTGCCGACCGCTTCGCGCTCGACGCCGAACGGATGTACCTGCTTTCCAGGCGCGCCGGCTACCCCATCGTGGCGGCCATCCCGCGGCCCGACGCGTCGGCCGACTGACGTGCTCGCGCGCCTCACCAGCGCCGCGGTCGCAGGAGTCGAAGCGTATCCAGTTGCCGTGGAGGTGCATCTGGCGGCTGGGCTCCCCGGCATGAGCGTCGTGGGTCTGCCCCACAGCGCGGTACGAGAGGGCCGCGAGCGGGTGGTCGCGGCGGTGCGCAACAGCGGCTTCGAGGCGCCCCCCAGGAAGGTGACGGTCAACCTCGCGCCCGCCGACGTCCCCAAGGAAGGGAGCGCGCTGGACCTGCCGATCGCGGTCGGGCTGCTGGTGGCCAGCGGCCAGGTTCCCGCGCCGGCGCTCGACCACTGCTTCGCCGGCGAGCTCGGGCTGGACGGGGCGCTCCGGCCGGTCCGAGGCGCCGTCGCCGCGGCGGTGTGCTGCGCGCGCGAAGGGCTGAAAACGCTGATTCTTCCCGAACGCGCGGCCCAAGAGGCGGCGGTCGTGCCGGGGGTTCGCGTGCTGTCGGCGACCGACCTGCGCGGCGTGGTGGCGCACCTGCAGGGCCGTCGAGCTTTGCCCGTCGCCGCACCGCCTCCCGCGCCGCGCCCGGCGCGCCGGGCCGACCTGGCCGACGTGCGCGCCCAGGAACTCGCCAAGCGCGCCCTCGAGATAGCCGCGGCGGGCGGACACAACCTGCTGCTGGTGGGTCCACCGGGCGCGGGCAAGTCCATGCTGGCCGTGAGGCTGCCACCCATCCTCCCCGACCTGGCGCCCGACGAGGCGCTGGACGTAGCGCGCATCCACTCAGCGGCGGGCTCGCCTCGACTGGGCCTGGACCGCCGGCCGCCGTTCCGCAGCCCGCACCACTCCATCTCGGACGCCGGCCTGGTCGGCGGAGGCTCCGGCCCGCGGCCGGGCGAGATCTCGCTGGCCCACCACGGCGTGCTCTTCCTGGACGAGCTGCCGGAGTTTCGCCGCGCCGCCCTCGAGGCGCTGCGGCAACCGCTCGAGGCCGGAGTCGTCCACGTGGTGCGCGTGCGCGCGTCGGCGGCGTTTCCGGCGCGCGTGCAGCTCGTCGCGGCGATGAACCCGTGCCCGTGCGGCTACCTGGGGGACGGCCGCGATCGCTGCCTGTGCGCCGAGTCGGACCTGCGCCGCTATCGGGCGCGGATCTCCGGGCCCCTCCTGGACCGGATCGACCTGCGGGTTGAGGTGCCGTTGCTGGACGCCGACCAGCTCAGGGAGCAGCCGTCCGCAACGTCCGCTCGCGACGCGTCCAGTGAGAAGACCGTCCGGCGGTCCACCGCGTCCGTCGCCGAGCGGGTCGCGGGAGCACGCGCCAGGCAGACGCGCCGTCAGGGCAGGGCGCTGAACGCCGCTCTGGACCCGCGCGCGCTGGCCCGCCACTGTGCCCTGGGGGACGAATCCTGGCGGGTCATCTCCGCCGCCATGAACCGGCTCGCGCTGTCGCCGCGCGCCTACCACCGCATCCTGCGCGTCGCGCGCACGATAGCCGACCTGGCGGGGGCCGGAGGCATCGCGCGAGCCCACGTCGCGGAGGCGCTCCAGTACCGGGGTGCGGGGGTGGCGCTCTCCTGATTTGGTGCGAACTCGGCGGCCCCACCGCCTTTCCGCCGACCGGTGCCGTCGGCTAGTTTGCTCCGCACTCGCTTCAGCGCCCGCCGCCACGAAGGGAAGCCATGAGCGGTGAGGCTCGCAATGTACCCAATCAGAACTGCCCGGCCGCGTCCTGAACGCGACGGCGCGCGACCGGTCTCCGACCCGCCCGCGGGTACGCGAGGCCTTCGCCCGCTCCTCCTCGTCGTCTTGACGCTGGCGTGTGCTCCCGCCGCTTCGGGACCCCAGGTGGCGGGCCGATTCGGTCCACGGTTGCAGGAGATCGTCGAAGCGTATCACACGGCGGACCTGTTCCAGGGTGCGGTGCTGGTGGCCATGGGCGACGAGATCGTGTATCGCGGCGCGGTCGGACTCGCCAATGAGGAGTGGGGCGTCGCCAACGCGCCCGAGACGCGGTTCACGGTGGCTTCGTTGGGGAAGGCGTTCACCGGCGTCATCGTCCTGCAACTGATCGAGGAGGGACGCCTTTCGCTTGCAGACCCGCTCTCTGAACATCTGCCGGAATTGGAGGGGGACGCCTGGAGGCGGGTGACCATCGAGCACCTCGTCCACCACACAGCGGGAATCCCGTGGCCTCAAGACGACTGGGAGCCGTCGCGCTACGCCGGTCGCTACGAGTTGGCCGAGATCGTCACCTGGATCAGCGCTCGGGAGCCCTCGGCCGACCCCGGCGCGGAGTTCGAGTACTGCAACAGCTGCTACCATCTCCTCGGCGCCATCATCGAGCGGATAACGGGGAGCGCCTTCGAGGATGTGCTGCGAGAAAGGCTGCTCCACCCGCTGGAGCTGTCGAACACGGGCATCGCCTACGCCCGACCGCTTATCCAGCACCGCGCTTCGGGCTACGTTCGGGACGAGGCCGGATCTTACGTGAACGCCCTCCTGCAGGATCAATCCTACGCCGTGGGCGCGGGGGGAATGTACTCGACGGTGGACGATCTATTGCGCTGGCACCGTGCGCTGACCGGAGATCAGGTGCTGTCCGCCGAATCCAAGGCGATGGTGTTCGACCGTGACCGGAACCGCTCCGGATACGGTTGGAGCCTGGGGGCGTACGTGCACAAGGATGAGGAGGAACTGGGCACTCTGGCGCTGGGTCTCGGAGGAACGTCCGGCTTCTCCGCGGGGATCGCACGACTCCTGGACGACGACTACTTCATCGTTTTCCTGGGCAACATCGGGCACGTTCCTCAGGTTCAACTGATGAACGATCTGTGGAACACGATCCTGGGGTTCGAGGTCGAACTCCCCCAATAGGCGGCGCCCCACTAACCCGCGCCGCGCTCCCGGAGCCGCTCGAGTTCGGCGATAGCTTGGTCGCTGAGCTCCCACCCCAGCGCCCGCAGTGACCTGCGCTTGATCAGCGCGCTGGCCGGAGTCTCCAGGACCACCCCCGAGCGGGTCCGGCGCACGGCGGAGATGTCCGCCCAGCGTAGCAGGCTGCCCTGCAAGAACAGCCCGTACTCGGTCGCGCGGATCGCGGCCAGGAAGAGCGCGCGTACCGCGTAAGCTATGCCCGCCAGCGGCAGCGTGATCACGAGCCCGAACGCGAGCGCCAGCCCCCACTCCGGGGCGCCCGGCGACGCCACGTCCGCCAACGACACGGCCACCCGTACGGCGATCCAGAATACCGCCGCCACGAGCGCCGGCAGCACCCACATGACGAGCACGCGAAGCCACCTCCGCGCCTCGATTACCAGCAGCGTGTCTGCCGCGTGCGGGATCACCAGGAAGCGCCGCACTACGGCGACGGGAAGCATCGCGAGCAGCAGGGATCCAGCCGCCAGCAGGCCGAACGCCAGTAGGGGATTGGCCTGCACGAATCCGGCCGAAGCCGCCGCACCACCAGACGTCTGCATGGCACCATCTGGCGCCCGGAACCGGCACGCCGCAAGATCGGCCGCCCACGAGTCCCGATCGCCCCGCCGGAAGGGCCACAAGGCGCCCGCCACGGGACCTTGTCCAACGGCCCCTATCCCAATAAGATCCGCCGGCCGCAGGCCGGCAGGGACGCCGGCTCTCGACGCACCCGGACCGGGCCGGGCGCCGCACCCCCACCACACGGCATGTCCCAGACGCTTTCCGACCGCCTCGACCGGGCCGCAGACCTCCTTCGGGACTGCGAATCGGTCGTCGTCGGTTTCTCCGGCGGCGTGGACTCCGCGCTCGTCGCGCGCCTGGCGGTCGACGTCCTGGGGACCAACAGGGTGCTGGCGGTCACGGGGCTGAGCGCGGCCGTGCCCGAGGTGCAGCGGCGCGCGGCACGAACGTTCGCGGCGGAGCAGGGCATCCCGCACCTGGAGGTCGAGACCCGCGAGCTGGAGCGAGAGCGCTACGTCCGCAACGAGGGCGACAGGTGCTACCACTGCAAGAGCGTGCTGTGGCCCGCGCTGCGAGAAGTCGCTCGCGGCAGGGGGCTCAGGACGTTGGTGGACGGGGCCAACGCGGACGACCTGTGGGACTACCGGCCGGGCGGCCGCGCGGGGACCGAGCACGGCGTGCGCTCGCCGCTCGCGCAGGCCGGCATCGACAAGGCCGGGGTGCGGACGGCGTCGCGGCGGCTCGGCCTGAGCACGTGGGACGCCCCCGCCGCGCCGTGCCTCGCGAGTCGGCTGGCCTACGGCGTGAGCGTGACCGCCGATCGGCTGGGGCAGGTAGAGCGCGCGGAGGACGGCTTGAGGGCGCTCGGGTTCGTCGAAGTCAGGGTGCGCCACCACGGCGACTGCGCGCGCGTCGAGCTGGCCCCCGCGGAGCTGGCCACGGCTGGCGCCCGGGCCCACGCGATCGCCGGCGCCCTCCGCCGCGCCGGCTTCGCGCGAGTGCTGCTGGACGTGGAGGGTTACAGGCGCGGCGCGCTCAACGAATCACTGCCGCTGGTGGAGCTGCGGCGCGGGCGCGTGGCGTGAGCGGCGGGACGCCGCTGGCCGTTTCGGACGCCCTGCGCCTGCTGCGCGCGGAGGGCGTGCCGGCGCGCGGCGCGAGCCTCGCGGGCGCTGACGGTGAGGTTCTTGCGATCGCTGCGGACGCGGGCGAGCTGGCCGCGATCGGGGCGCTCGCGCACCGACTGCGCGCGCTGGGGTTTCGCTACGTCGCGCTGGATCTGGACGGGGACACCGAGTCGAGCGACCGGGACGTGACGACCTCGAGTCGCACGACCTGAACGCAGATGTGTACATCATTGGACCGAATTGACGCTTTGCCATGAGACTTTTCGCAGCCATCGCGGTTCCGGCCAAGGAACGCAGGCGCCTGCACAAGGCGGCGACCGCGTTACGCGACGCCGAGCTACCCGTCCGCTGGGTGGACGTCGCGGCCATCCATATGACGCTCAAGTACCTGGGCGAGGTACCGAAGGACCGCGTGGGCCTGGTGCGCAGCTCGCTCGCGACGGTGGCGGCGAAGTCGCGGCCGTTCCAGGTCACGCTCGGCGGCTTCGGCGCCTTCCCCAGCCTGCGCAAGCCGCGCATCATCTGGGCGGGGGCGTACGCATCACCGGAGCTGCGCTGCCTCAAGCACGACCTGGAGTGGGAGTTCGCCGGACTCGGCTACGAACGGGAGGCCCGGGCGTTCCATCCGCATCTGACCCTCGGTCGAGCCAGGCCCGAGGCGGCCGCCGGTGACTTCCGCGACCTCGAGGATCTCGTCGAGCCGCTGAAGTACCAGGGCGCTCTATCGGTGCACTCGGTCGTGCTCCTGCGTAGCACGCTGGGGTCCGAGGGCGCCGTCTACGAGACGATCGACACCGTCCGGTTGGGGGAAGCCGCGCCGGCGAAAGCGAGCGCCTGAGCGCGGCCGGGTCGGGGCAGAAGGAGGAGAAATGGGCGGATGCCTGAGGAGGATCCTCACGCTGGCGGTCCTGATCGTGGCCGGTGCGGTCGCGTACCTGTACTTCGGCGGTGACGTACGCGGCATGTGGGAGCAGCGCTTCGGAGGGGCCGCACCCGAGCTGGACGGGCCGGCCCTGGCCGCGCAGACGATGGCCCGCATCGAGGCTCTTTCCGCCGAGGCCGAGGGACGTCTGGCGCTCTCGGACCTGGAACTGCAGAGCCTGATCGACCACGAGTACGCGGACGTGTTTCCGGGCTTCGTGGCCTCCCCCACGGTAGACGTCGCGGACGGACGGGTCCGGCTCGGAGGCAGGGTCGCCACGGAGTTCGTGCGCGAGTACGTGGACCTGGGTGACGCGGCGGCGTTCCTGCCGGACACCGCCGACGTGTCGGTGCGCGGGCACCTGATCCCGGCCGGCGACGGCCGCGTGGGCCTGGCGGTGGATCAGATCACCGCGGCCCGCATTCCTCTGCCGGACGCGCTCGTCGGGCGGCTGCTGCGGTCGGTTGGTGCCGGAGTCGACCCGGAGCTGGGCGGCGACGTCATCCCCGTGGCCCTGCCCGAACCGCTGCAATCCGCGTACGTACACGGCGACTCGCTGGTGCTGACGGGCAGGAGCTGAGGGCGGTGGCCGAAATTCTCATCGTCGACGACGAGGACGGGGTCCGCCGCGCTCTGCGCCAACTGCTCGAGTACGAGGGTCACGAGGTGCGCGAGGCGGGGACCGGTGGCGAGGCGCTGACGTCGGTCGAAGGGGCTGCGCCGGACCTGGTGTTCCTGGACGTCAAGATGCCGCGCGTCGACGGGCTGGAGATTCTGCCGCGCATCCACGACATCGAGCCCGGCGTACCGGTGGTCATGATCAGCGGGCACGGCACCATCGAGACCGCCGTCGAAGCCACCCGACTGGGCGCCTGGGACTTCCTGGAAAAGCCGCTGGACACCGACCGCGTGCTGGTCACCCTGCGCAACGCGCTGGAGCGCAGTGGGCTGGAGCGGGAAAACGAGCGCCTGCGTGGCGAGGTGGAGTCCCGGCACGAGATCGTCGGCGACAGCGCCGCGATTCAAGCCGTGCTGGACAGGGTGGAGAAGGTGGCCCCGACCGACGCGCGCGTGCTGATCAGCGGCGAAAACGGCACCGGCAAGGAACTGGTCGCGCGCGCGCTGCACCGCCTGTCGCCCAGGAGCGACGCACCCTTCGTCGAGGTGAACTGCGCGGCCATCCCCGCGGAGCTCATCGAGAGCGAGCTGTTCGGCCACATGAAGGGCTCGTTCACGGGCGCGATAGCCGATCACGCCGGCAAGTTCGAGCAGGCGGACGGCGGCACGCTTTTCCTGGACGAAATAGGCGACATGAGCCCCGCCGCGCAGTCCAAGGTGCTGCGCGCCTTGCAGGAGGGGATCATCACGCGCGTGGGGGGCGCGGCGCCGATTCAGGTGGACGTGCGCGTGGTCGCGGCGACGAACAAGGACCTGGAGCACGAGATCCAGGAGGGCCGCTTCCGCGAAGACTTGTATTTCCGCCTGAACGTGGTGCCGATCCATCTGCCGCCGCTGCGCGAGCGCAGCGGGGACATCGCGCCGCTGGTGAAGCACTTCGCGACGGCCGCGGCGGAGCAGCAGCGGCTGCCCAGACGCACCCTGACGGCGTCCGCGCTGGACAGGCTCGCCGAGATGCCCTGGCCCGGCAACGTGCGCGAGTTGCGCAATACCGTGGAGCGCCTGATGATCCTCGCCGCGGGCGACGAGATCGGCGAGGGCGACGTACAGCGATTGGGCGGCGCGGGGCGCGAGCAGGCGGTCGGCGCGTTCGGACTCCTCGACGCGGAGAACTTCGCGGACTTCAAGGCGCGCGCCGAGCGAGCCTACATCCTGGCGCGCCTGCGAGACAACGATTGGAACGTGAGCGAGACCGCGCGCTCCATTGACATGCCCAGGTCCAACCTCTACAAGAAAATCGAAAAATACGGGATCGTGCGGGAAGAAACGGCCTGAGCGGCCACCCGCCGGCGGCGCTTGGCCGCACCCTCCACCGACGAGTTCCATGGCTGACAGGTTTCGAAACTACATAGACGGCGCATGGGTGGACGCGGCCTCGGGGGCGACCTTCGAGAACCGCAACCCGGCGGACACCGAAGATCTGATCGGCACCTTCCCGCGCTCGGGCGCCGAGGACGTGATGCGCGCCGTGAGCGTGGCGCGCGACGGCTTCGAGTTGTGGAGCAGAACGCCGGCTCCGCAGCGGGGCGACGTGCTGCGCCGCGTGGGCGACATCATGACCGCGCGCAAGGACGAGATCGCGGACGCCATGACCCGCGAGATGGGCAAGGTGCTCGAGGAGACCCGCGGGGACGTTCAGGAAGGGATCGATACCGCCTACTACGCGGCCACCGAGGGGCGCCGGCTCTTCGGCCACACGGTGCCGAGCGAGTTGCGAGACAAGTGGGCGATGACCTATCGGCGGCCGATCGGCGTGTGCGGCATCATCACGCCGTTCAACTTCCCCATGGCGATCCCCACCTGGAAGATCTTCCCGGCCCTGGCGTGCGGGAACAGCGTGGTCTTCAAGCCCGCCGAGGCCGTGCCGCACACGGGCACGATCCTCGTGCAGATCCTGCTCGAGGCGGGCCTGCCGGAGTCGGTCATCCAACTCGTCCACGGGCCAGGCAGGGTGGTCGGCGCGGCGTTCGTCGAGCACCCCGATGTGCCCGTGATCTCGTTCACCGGCTCCACCGAGACGGGCTCTATCCTCGGCGAGACGTGCGGCCGCATGCACAAGCGGCTGTCGCTCGAGATGGGCGGCAAGAACGCCCAGATCGTCATGCCGGACGCGGACTTCGACCTGGCCCTGGACGGGGTCCTGTGGGGCGCCTTCGGTACCACGGGCCAGCGCTGCACGGCCACCAGTCGGCTGCTGCTCCACGAGGACATCCACGACGAGTTCCTGGACCGACTGGCCGACCGGGTCTCGGAGCTCCGCCTCGGCGACGGCCGCAAGAGCGGCACCGACGTGGGGCCGCTCATCAATCAGCAGGCGCTGGACAAGGTGGCCGAGTACGTGGGGGTCGCCCGAGACGAAGGCGACGACGTGCTGATCGGCGGCGAGCGCGCCACCACCGAGGGGCTGGAGCGCGGGTTCTTCTTCCAGCCCACGATCCTGCGCGGCGTACGCCCGGGCAGCCGGCTCGCGTGCGAGGAGGTCTTCGGCCCCGTGCTGAGCGTGCTTCGTTTCGGCGATCTGGACGAGGCGATTCGCATAAACAACGAGGTCGAGTTTGGCCTTTCCAGCGCCATCTACACGCGCGACGTGCGCGCGTCCTTCCGCGCGATGACCGAGCTCGACAACGGGATCACCTACGTCAACGCTCCCACCATCGGCGCCGAGGCCCACCTGCCGTTCGGGGGAGTCAAGGCGACCGGTAACGGGCACCGGGAAGGGGGCTGGGAGGTCTTCGAGTTCTACTCCGAGACCAAGGTGCTCTACGTGGACTACTCCGGAAAGCTCCAGCGTGCCCAGATCGACACCTACGACGACTAGGTGGGCCGTAACAGCCCACTAGTTGACGCGCGCGCAGGTTTCCGCTCGATCGGGACCGCCGTTTGCCACCGCGGGAGCGCCGTTTCGCCGTTTGACAGCCGAGTTTTCAGGGTGATATTACGACGCGTCCGCTCCCGCTCCCGTGCAGTGAACGTGGAATCCGACGCCCGTTTTTCCCGCATCCTCGCCGACACCGGCGCGTACGCATGAGCTCGCTGCTTCGCTGGGCTCGCGACGTCGCCACCGTCGCCGCGGTCCTCGCCATCTTCCTGCTGGCTCGCGTGTTCGTCGTGGAGGCCTTCCGGATTCCCACGGGGAGCATGGAGGGCACGTTGCTGGTGGGCGATTTCCTGCTCGTCAACAAGATCCTCTACGGCGCCCAGATCCCCGGTGGCATGCGAGTGCCGGCGCTGTCGCAGCCGAAACGAGGCGAGGTCGTCGTCTTCGCGCCGCCGCACGAGCCGGAGCGCAGCTACGTCAAGCGCGTGGTGGGCGTCGCGGGTGACACGCTCATGATGCGCGACAAGGAGCTGTTCCTGAACGGCGTCGCGCGGGACGAGCCGTA
The DNA here is from genome assembly GCA_039715185.1 of Gemmatimonadota bacterium. Taxonomy (NCBI): domain Bacteria; kingdom Pseudomonadati; phylum Gemmatimonadota; species Gemmatimonadota bacterium. The sequence goes on along the minus strand of JBDLIA010000063.1, from coordinate 3,380 downwards.
CGCGGTGCACGTGGATCCGGTGACCGATCCGGTCGACCCGGACATGTCCTGGCAGCGCGCCTACCTGGTCGGCGGCGGCGGCGTGTCCAGGCCATCTCGCGACAACTGGGGCCCGCTCGTGGTCCCCGACGACAGCTACTTCGTGCTGGGCGACAACCGGGACGACTCGCACGACTCCCGGTTCTGGGGGTTCGTGCCGCTGGACGCGGTCAGGGGACGCCCCATGATGGTCTACTTCTCGGTGGACAGGGAGACCGGAGAAAGGGGCCTGTCTTCGGTGCGGTGGGGTCGGATTGGGGAGGGGATAAAGTGAGCCAGTCGGACGCGCAGCAAGGCGAACCGGAGGAAGCCGACGGCGCGGAGGCCGGCGCCCCGCCGCCGGCGCGGGATGCTGCTCCCGCGGAGTCGCTCGGCAGGTCGGGCGACGGGCCCAAGCCCGCCAAGCGCGCATTCGCCAGGGTCCGCAAGGACGCGTACGACGAAAGCTCGCTCGATCAGTACCTGAAGGAGATCAGCGCTTACCCCCTCCTCAAGCGCGAAGACGAGGTGAGCCTCGCCGTTCGCATCAAGAAGGGCGACGAGGAAGCGCTCGACACGCTGGTTCGTTCCAACCTCCGTTTCGTCGTTTCCGTCGCCAAGAAGTACCAGAATCAGGGCGTGTCTCTGGGCGACCTGATCAACGAAGGAAACCTCGGCCTCATCCGGGCGGCCCATAAGTTCGATGAAACCAAGGGCATCAAGTTCATCTCCTACGCCGTCTGGTGGATCCGGCAGGCGATCCTGCAGGCGCTCGCGGAGCAGAGCCGGATCGTCCGCGTGCCGCTGAACCGGGCGGGCGCGCTGCACCGCATCGGCCGCATGTCGTCGACCCTTCTCCAGGAACTGGGCCGCGAGCCCACCCCCGAGGAGGTGGCCCAGGAGCTGGACATCTCGAGCGACGAGGTCGAGCGGACCATGGCGATCTCGCGCGCGCATCTGTCGCTCGATGCGCCCATGACGCCGGGCGAAGACAACCGCCTGCTGGACTACCTGCCGGACCAGGTGTCGCCGGGGCCCGAGGATCAGACCTTCGATCGCGCCCTGAACAACACCATCGAAGAGGCGCTCGGCACCCTCAAGGAGCGCGAGGCCAAGGTGCTGCGACTGTACTTCGGCCTGGACGGTCAGGACCCGATGACGCTGGAGGAAATAGGATCCCTGCTGGGGATCACGCGCGAGCGCGTGCGTCAGATCAAGGAAAAGGCGCTACTCAGGCTTCGTCACGCCTCGCGCGCCCGCTTCCTGGAAACCTTCCTGAGCTGAGGTTGACACCCCCCGAAGCCCCGGATATTCTTCTCTGCTTTGCTAGAACTGCTCTGGATCCACGATTTCGTTACGTATGAAGACCTATACACCCAAGCGCGACCATATTGAGCGACGCTGGTTCGTCGTGGACGCGGAAGGCCGCGTCCTCGGCCGCCTGGCCACGGAGATAGCACGCGTCCTGCGCGGCAAGCACAAGCCGATGTACACGCCGCACCTGGACACGGGCGATTACGTCGTGGTCGTGAACGCCGAAAAGGTTCGGCTGACGGGTAACAAGGCCGAGCAGAAGACGTATTTCAGGCACTCCGGATACATGGGGGGCGACAAGCACATCCCGTTCAAGCGGATGATCGCTGAGCACCCCGAGAGGGTCATCACCCTGGCGGTGAAGGGCATGCTGCCGAAGAACAACCTCGGTCGCCTCATGCGGAAGAAGCTCAAGGTCTACAGTGGCCCGGAGCACCCGCACACGGCGCAGCAGCCCGAATCGCTGGAGATCTGACATGGCGAGCGAAATCAACCAGCACCACGGCGTCGGGCGCCGCAAGTCGAGCGTCGCGAGGGTCTACCTGCGGCCTGGCTCGGGCGCATGGAGGATCAACGGGCGCGACGCGGAGACCTACTTCCCGCGAGAGTCGACGCGCATGTACGCCGCGGAGCCGCTGGAAGTGACCGAGTCGGCAGGACAGTGGGACGTGCTGGTCAACGTCCGGGGCGGCGGCCTCACCGGTCAGGCCGGGGCGGTGCGCCTGGGCATAGCGCGCGCCCTCGTCGACAGCGACGAGGATCTGCGGCCCACCCTGCGCCAGCACGGATTGCTCACGCGTGACGCCCGCGAGGTGGAGCGCAAGAAGCCGGGGCGGCCGAAGGCCCGCAAGCGTTTCCAGTTCTCGAAGCGCTAGCGTGCCGGCAACGATACACTAGCGTTCGATCCGGCCGCTGCTGGACGCGGTCGGGAGCGGCACGGTAGGAAAAAATACGCACGTCGCTGGACGCGGCGCCGGGGTCCCGATCGGGCGGCGCGCGGATGAAGGCGGCGGAAGAGAAACCCGACGACAATTCCGACTATGGTTGAGACGCAGATCCGAGAGCTGCTGGAGGCCGGTGTCCACTTCGGCCACCAGACCAGCCGTTGGAACCCGAAGATGCGCAAATTCATCTTCGCGGAGCGCAACGGCATCCACATCATCGACCTCAAGAAGACCGCTTCCTACCTGGAGCGTGCTCAGAGCGCCACCCGCGAGGTGACGCTGCAGGGTCGGCGCGTGATGTTCGTCTGCACGAAGCGCCAGCTACGCGCCATCGTGGAGCAGGACGCAGAGCGGTGCGGGGCGCACTACGTCACGGAGCGCTGGCTCGGCGGGATGCTGACCAACTACCAGACGATCAAGAAGCAGATCCGGCGCATGAAGGAACTGCAGCGCGGGATGGAGGAAGGCTCCTACGAGTTCTACACGAAGAAGGAGCGCCTGCTGCTCGATCGCGAACGCCTCAAGCTGGAGAAGTACCTCAGCGGCGTGGCGGAGATGGGACGGTTGCCGGGCGCGCTGTTCGTGATCGACTGCCGCCGCGAGGAGATCGCGGTGCGCGAGGCGAACAAGTTGGGGATCCCGGTCATCGCGATCGCGGACACCAACGCGGATCCGGATCGCATCGATTTCCCGATCCCGGGCAACGACGACGCGATTCGCTCCGTGGCGGTGATCACCCGGTCCATCGCGGACGCGATCGAGCGGGCGCGCAAGGAGCTGCCGCCGGAGGAGCGGGACAGGCCGGCCGACGAGCCCACGACCACCTACTCGACCGAGATGGGCATGACGACCCGCGACGAGGACAAGGGTGCGCGTCGGCGCCCACGCCGCCGCCGGCGGCCCCGGCCCGAGGCGATCGCCACGATCCGCGGCGACGAGGAGGGCGAGCAGCCTGCCGCCGAACCGGCCCCTGTGGTCGAGGAACCGGTCCCTGTTGAGGCGTCGCAACCGGAAGCGATGCCCGAGCCCGAACCCGTGACCGTGCCGGCATACATGACGATGAGGCCGTTGACGTTCCGCGCGGCGCGCCCCGCGGTCTGGATG
>JBDLIA010000062.1 GCA_039715185.1 Gemmatimonadota bacterium | reverse complement strand
CCGAGGCGCGTGATGCGCCCGCGGGGCAAGGCGGAACGACGCGCCGTAGCCGTCGCTACGGCAAGGAGTTCCAACGCCGCAGCCGCGGGATGCAGCGCGGGCCGAATGCCTACGGGACTTCTGCAACGGTACGCTAGCCGGTGCCGCGCCGCGGGTGGCGCCACCCCGGCAGAAGCGTGAGCCGGGGCAGCACCACGACCGCCAGGGCGGCCGCGTATTCGAGCGCGTGTGTGGGCCCCACGGGCGCGAACGCGGGCAGGACCGCGAGCGCACCAGCCGCGACGAACGCGGCGCTCGCCGCGCCGCGCCAGGTCCCGTAGGCCGCGAGGAGTCCGGCCGGAGCGAAGAGCAGCGCGAGCCAGATCAGCTCGGCGACGCGCCCGGTTGCCCCGCGGGCGGGTGCCAGCAGGCGCCAGGAACTGCCCGCGCTGAAGCGATCGCAAACCGCGTCGTCGTCGTCGAGGCGCAGGCACGCCCCGCGCCCCCACCCCAGTTCAGGGGCCGAAGCCGTCAGAGCGACGTCGGCGCGTACGCCGGGAGTGACCGGCGCGAATACGGCGGGAAATCTAAGCGGCGCCGCGCCGAAGCCGACGGCCGCGCCGCGCGTCGCGAAACGAAGTACTCCGTCCTCCCCGTCCGCACCCAGCAGAAAGATCTCCCGCTGCTGCAGGTCGTAGATGCTGAAGATCGGCGCCAATTCGGCGGGAGGAGGTCCGACCGTGAAGACCAGGCGCACCGGCCGCGAGGCCGCCAGCGCGGCCCGCGCCTCGTCCCGCCGCGCGATGCGACCCACGGCGACCGACTCGGTCCCGACCAGGGCCTCCAGCACTTCGCCGCCATAGTGGTCGAAATGGCCCAGGTCGGGATCCCATTGGCCGAACCAATCCGATATGGGGTACGCGGGGGTCAGCAGCCACGAGCCGAGCGCGAGCGCGCAGGCACCGATCAACGCGGCCAGGGGCGCCGGCCAGGCACGGCGATTCGATACGTGCCAGGCGCCGAGACGCGCCGTCAGAGCGCCGACGGTCGCCCCGGCCGTGTTGAAGACGAGGTCCCCCAGGCTGGCGTCGCGACCGGGGATGACGAGCTGGGCCAACTCGATCGCCCCGGACAGGGACGCCCCGACGGCGATCACCAGCGCCATTCGGGCTCGAGCGCCGCGCGCGAGGAGGAGTCCCAAGGGCACGAACAACAGGGTGTTGAGAACCGCGTCCGCCGCGCCCCGTGGGCCGCACACGAGGCACAGTGAGGAGGGCACGTCGGTTCCCGGGCGGGGCGTCAGCGTGAGCCAGGCGATCGCGACCAGCGCGAGGCCCCACGCCGCGACGAGCAGCCCACGACGCGCGGCTACGCGAAAGCTTCCCATCCCACTCTTCACCCTTCCCCAGCGGCCGCCGGGTGCGGCCGCCCTCGCATGGAACCGTCGAGTCCTGCGAAAGTTTCACGTCACGGAGTCGTGCGCTCGGGTAACGGCGTCCCGGTTGCCCCCAGTCCGTGGAGGACCGTCCGAAAGTACGGCCTCGGGTCGAAAGCGCGCTGGCTGGCGGACCCGAACTTGCGACCGGTGCGAGCCCGGACGGCGCGCGGGTGAGCCGTGGCAACTACACAGGAAGATTCATGGAAGCGATCGGCACGGCGGCGGCGCTCGGGGCCCTCATCGGCGGACGGACCTTCGCGGTCCCGGCGCTGCTGGCGCGAGGCCTGGAGCGCCACGAGGCCACCGGCCGACTCGGGCCGGTGAGTGAAATCCTGGGATCCGGCGCCGTCGCGACGGCGCTGACCGGCCTGGCGGCGGCTGAGTTGGTGGCCGACAAGCTGCCCGTCGTCGGGCCGCGCATCGAGCCTGCGGGCGCGCTGGCCAGGTCACTCGCGGGGGCGGTGACGGGGGCGGCCGTGGCGGAGATCCTGGGACGCGGTCACGCCCTGCCCGCGCTCGTGGGCGCCGCCGCCGCTCTGGCTGGCGCTCACGCCGGATACCACCTGCGCCGCAAGATCCGACGTAAGGCGGATGTCGCGGACCCGGTGGTCGCGCTCGCCGAGGACGCCGTGGTGATCGGCCTCGGCAGCGAGCTCATCGACGACCTGCTGGAGCCGGTCGGTTAGCCGTCCACGTCGACGGCATCCGGCACGACGACGAAGTCGCGTTCTCGCTCGACCCGACGGCCGGTGGCCGAATCGGTTATCGCCAGCAGCACGCGGTAGCTGCCGGGCTGCAGATCGGGCAGCGCGATACGCAGGAAGTCCGGCGCCATGTCGCCCTCGATGAGAGCCGTGCGCTCCCAGCGTACGCTCTGCTGCTCATCCCCGCCCCCGGAGAACAGGTCGACCGCCCCGCGCAGCACCCGCGCGAACAAGCTGCGGCCTTCCGCGGACACCTCGGTCACGGTCAGCTCTGCCTCGTAGGTAGCCGCGCCGTCGCCGTCCCGCTGGAGGCCGTACACCTCGAAGTAGATGTGGACGGGGTCGAGAGCCTCGAACGCGAGCCCGCGGTTGGGGACGATCGTGAGCTGGTCGCGCTCGCTCGCCCCCTCGACCCTGGGTTGGATGAGATCGGCCAGCAGCAGATCGGAGATAGCCAGACCCGGTCCGAACGGATCCGCGCGCACGGGACCCGCGACGCGCGCGACCGGCCGGGGCAGCGTATCGGGACCGACCTCGCGCGCCTCGATGGCGTAACGCAGGGTCGACTCCGGCACCTCCACCCGGTAGGTGAGCACGACCCCCGGGTCCGTCACCGCGACGTCGTGCACCCGGCGCCAGACGGGTGCGTGCGCCTGGTCGAACAGGAAGACACCCGCCTGCAACGAATCCCCGGCGGCCACCTGCAGCGAATCGAGGGGCACCGCGGCGTACAACTCGAGGCGGATGAGGTCGGCCCGCGCGCCCCGGAAGCGCGTGATCTGGAGCGGGATCGGGTGCGTTGCGGTGGGATTGACCGGCCGGTACGCCTCGGGCATGACGCGCGTCAGGTTGTCGGCGAGCGTCTTCGCCGTCTCGGCCAGGCGGGCCCGCCGGCGTGTGCGAAAGCGCCAGAAATAGAAGTTCGGGCCGGTCGGTCCGTACGACCAATACTGAAACCGAGCGAGCGCGATGGGGCTCATGTCCGTTTGGCCCCCGTAGCAACACTGCAGCGCTCGCACCGGCTCGCCGTAACGGATGAAGATGTGGCCGATTTCGGTGTCCCAGCCCCTCGTCTCGGAGGCGGGGGCCGAGTACTTCAACTCCGCCCACGCTACTCGCGCCAGGTGTTCCAGCGCTCGCTCGTTGACCTCCGTCAGGTAGAGCGGATCCTTGCTCGCGAGGATCGTCTCATCGGAGCGCCGCTTGCTCTCGGCGTCCATCTCCCGATAGCGCTCGGCCACGTCGGCCGGAAGCAGCGGCGTGAGGTCGCTGAACACCCCGCGCGCCTCCTCTTCGAGCAGGTCGATGCCCAGCCCGAAGTGCTCCGCGGCGGACGTGGAGCGGCCCTGTCGGTGCAGCCCGAGCCCCATGAAGAGATGGCTCCTGGCTTCGTCCGGAGCTGCCTCGACCAGCGAGCGCGCGACGACCTCGTACTCCGTCCAGTCCGCGTCGTCGGCGAGGTGCCCGAGCAACGCCACGGCCGCATCGACGTGGCCCGGATGGGCAGCCAGGGCCAGCCGGAAGTGGCGCAGCATGCGGTCGCGATCCTCCGCCTTGAGCTCCTCGATCGGCACGACCGTGGCCAGCGCCTCCCACCACTCCGGGGGACAGCGCACCGCGAAAGAGCCGAACCGGCCCGCGAGGCCGGTCGCGGTCGCGTCAACGTCGGTCGAATCCGCCGCTGATCCCGATCCCACGCCGCCGCACGACCAGTGACCCTGCGCCGTGCGCGGGATCTGGACGAGGCCCTGCCAGTCGATCCACCACGACTCGTAAACCTTGCCCAATTCGTAGTGGAGGCGGGCGCGATCGGCGGGCGGCATAGTGCCTGCACGCTCGTCGGCCGCCCGCCAGGCCCGCTCCAGGACCCTGATGGCATCCACCCCGACCTGCTGCTTACGCAGCAAAAGGCCGTACTCCAGCAGGGCGAAGGGGTCATCGGGGCGCAGATCCAGCGCCTTCTCCAGCGCCTTCTTGGCCTCCAGTCGCGCTTCGATGTCCGACTCGACCTCGGTGGCTTGGGCCGCCAGCACGCGCCCCAGGTCGAGCCACGCCCGACCGTCGTCGGCGTCGTCGCGGACGCGCTCGCGCAGAGCCAACAGCGCCGCCGCGGTATCTCCCGCGGCCAGCAGCTCCCCGGCCCTGCCGGCGACTCCCGCCGAATCACCGACCTGGCCCACGGCCTCCGTCGGCGGCTGGGCACCGATCAGCCCACCGCATAGGAGCGCGGCCGCGAGTACCCGCGTCCTCGTCATGAGACTTCCAGGTCCACCCGGTGCACCTCGTTGTTGCCGTAGCCGTGCGCGTTCCAGACGCCGGTCAAGGGCTGGGTGTTTCCCTCCTCGTCCGTGGCGCGGGCGACGACCTGATGAGCGCCGCGTTCGACCACCCAGTCCGACTCCCACAGGGTCGGCCCATGGTCGGGCGCGTCCTCGACGAGACCGGCCTGCCGCCACGACGCTCCTCCATCGGTGCTGACCTCGACGGACGCGATGGCGCCGTACCCTGACCACGCGGATCCACGAATGGTAATCCGCTCGCCCTCTCCCAAGGTCTCTCCGGCCGTGGGATAACCAATCAGCGAGCGCGGGCGCATGAGGGCGACCGTAGTGCCGTCGGCTACGCCTGCCTCTCCCAGATACCGATACCGCTCGGCCTGATAGAACCCGCGGAACGGCTCCGCCCTGACCTCTATGCGCACGAGCCACTTGACCGAGTCGACTCCGTATCGGTCGGGCATGACGGAGCGGAGCGGAAAGCCGTGGTCGGCGGGCAGCGGCTCGCCGTTCATCTCCCACGCCAGCAGGGCGGCGGGCGACAGCGCATCCGCCAACGGCAGCGAGCGAGCGAACGCCTCGGTCCGGTCGGGCTCCACCTCGCCCCTGTCAGCGCCCGTGAAGACGACGACCTCGGCGCCCGGCAGAGGCTCGGCGCTGCGCAGCAGCGGCGCCAGCGCGGTGCCGGAGAAACGCGCCGTCCCGAATGCGCCCAGGCGCCACTGCGTGCCCGGCGCGCGCGGGTCCATGGAAGCGCGCCCGTTACCCGCGCACTCCAGAGTCACCACCGCGCCCGCCGGTGAGCGGGCTTGCAGGTCGTCCAGCGTCAGCCTTAGCGGCGCGCGCACGTCCCCGCCGATCTCCAGCACGTGATCTTCGGCGCGCAACGGCGGTACCGGGAAGTGGTTGCGGACGAAGAACGACCCGGGCGGCGTGACGGACTCGGCCGCCGCCGAAAGGGGCGTTTCGCAATTCAACTCATCGACACGTAGATCGTTCAAGAGGTACCGTAGAGCGTGAGGATCCGGGCCCGCGGAGCGCCCGGCCGGGCACCCGTTACCCGAGGAATCGAAGTCCTGCCCGTCGCTCGTGGGTTCCGCGGCGGACGATACCACAACTTGCGAGGATGGATATGAAGGCCGCCACCATCATGGGCTTGCTGCTGATAGCGCTCGGCGGAGTCGGGTTCGTATTCGGGGGGCTGCCACTGGGCTCGGAGGAGACCACGCTGGGCGTGGGTCCCCTCGAGGTCACCGCCGAAAGCGACAAGACCTTCGCGCTGTCGCCGCTCGTGTCCGGAATCGCACTGGTCGCGGGCATCGGCCTCGTGTTTGCGGGCGCGCGAAGCCGCAAGAGCTGAGCACGCCCCGTGGGGTGAAGCGTATCCGTCGGAGATCCGTACTGATCGTGGGAGTCCATCTTCGTCTCCGTGTCGAGGCGTCAGCGCCTTCAACGCCTTCTGGGTGTTGCTCAACGAGCAGACGAAGCCGCTGTTTCGGCCGGCTTGACGTCGTAACCGTACGCCGCCCGCCCAGCGCTTCGAAACTCCGACGGCGACGCGCCGGTCTCGCGGCGAAAGAAACGGCTGAAATAGGCCGGATCCTGGAAGCCGATGTCCGCTGCGATGCGAGCGGCAGTGGCCTGCGTGTGCAGCAGGCGGCGGCGCGCTTCGACGACCACACGGCCGCGTATCACCGCCCCCGCCGTGCGCCCGAGCCGCCGTTTGCAGAGCTCGGTCAGGTGGCCGCTGGTGACCGCGAGCCGATCCGCGTAGTCACCCACCCGGTGCAAGCTGGCGTACTCCCTCTCCACCAGATCCACAAAACCCAGAATGGTGGCGTTGCCGGGCACGGCCGCGGCTCCCGCGCGCTGCGCGTACCGGCGGCTGACCCACATCAGGACCTCGTAGAGACCGGCCCGCAGAACGTGGTCAGTGTCCGGGCGCAGCGTGGCGATCTCGCCGCGCATGGTGTCCAGCTTGGAGGCTAGCTCGGCGGCCTCTCGCTGCGACAGCTGAACCGAGTGCCGGCCGTCCATCTGATGGAAGTAGCCCAGCCGGTGCAGGAACAGGGGGTCGGAGAAGAACGCTGCGATGAACTCCCCCGGGAAGAACAGGGCCAGGCCCCGCAGGCCGTCCACCTGCCACCTGCGCACCTGCCCGGGAGTGGTGAACAGCACGCTCCCGGGGCAGACGGGCTGCGCCGCGTCATCGAGCCACAGCCGACCCGTGCCTTCCGTCACCAGCGTTATGTCGTAGTAGGACAGCCAGTAGGGCTCGTCCCAGAACACGTAGTTCGGCACGTCGCCAATGTCGATCACGTCCACGAGCAGTTCCGGGCCGTATTTCCGGCGCGAGAAATCGAAGCGGCGTATTCCGTCCATCCCGGAAAAGTACCAGCATCTCCCGGATTCGTGCATTCCGGCCTACCCGCATGCGGTTCAACGTCCAGCGTGCCGGCGTCAAAGCGCGCCGAGCGAAGAGCCGATCAGGACGGAGACCATGAAGCCTCGGCCTCGAAAACATCTCAGCATCGCGCTCCTGGCGGCGCCGCCGCTCTTCCTTCTCGTCCCAGCGGGAGTCGCCGGCCAGAACCCGACCGCGACGAGCGCCGACGCGATCATCGTGGCCGGGGTCGAATGGACGGGCCACGGCAACGCGCGGGCCGGCCTCTGGCATGGCGATGACGCCCTGCTCATACCGTCCGGCGGCTCCGCGCGCCTGGACGACGCCGGCTTTCTGGATGGCGCGCTGAGCTTCCGGCTCGCGACCTCGGGAGCGCCCATCGTGATCGGACTGGAGGTGCGGCGCACCGGCGACGCCGAGCGCGAGGTCTTCTACCTGCGACCCCACCGATCCGGCACCCCCGGAGCGGTCGCGTTCGCGCCGCGCGCCGACCACGCGACTGCCGGCTCCGTCTCGGGCACGGCATTCTTCGCGGCCGAAGGGTGGACGGACGTGCGCCTGGAGTTGAGCGGGGAACGCGCCAGACTGTTCGTGGGGCCGGGAGCCGATCCCGCGCTCGAAGTGGCGGATCTGCTGGGCGGCGCGGCGCCGGGGCCCATCATCCTGTGGGCGTGGCCGGTAACCGGGTCACCGCCGAGCCCGTCCGGCGACGAGGCGCTGGCTGCGCTCCGAGACGTAGAGCTCAGTCGAGCAGAGCCATGACGAGGCCGCTGCGTACCTTGGGCACGAACCACGTGGACTTCGGCGGCATCATCCCGCCCTGACGGCACACCTCGGCGAACTGAGCCATGGTCACCGGCGCCAGCGTCACCGCCGCGGCCGCGCGCCCGGCGTCCACTTCGGCAGCCAGCCAGTCGGCGTCGCGATCCGCGCCGACGTAGCGGATGCGGGCGTCGGCGGCGTCGTCAATGCCGAGAACGGCGGAGAAGAGCAGCCGCTGGGCTACGCCGTGAGCGACGGACGCCGCGGCATCGCCCTCGTCGTATGAGCCCGGGCGTGGCTCCAAGACGCGCCAGCCAGGCCCACTCACGTACAGCCCCAACTCGACGCCCCGCTGGGGCTGATAGCCCGCGCCTCCGTTCGGCGACCTGACCTCGAAGTTGGCGGCGAGCATGCGCTCGCCCGCGGCGGACGCGTCCACCCCTTCGAGCAGCCGATTGTAGGGCTCGATCCCCATTCGGTCCAGCGGAAAGAAGACGGCCAGGAAGTGCTCGCGGCCCAGCATGGCGGCGGCGGCCGAACGGTGGTTGCCGTCGGCCACGTACGCCTCCGGCTGCGCGGCCAACGTTCCCGTCAACTCACCCTGACGGCCCGGGTCCTCGATCAGCCAGACGCGATGCGTGTAGCCATCCTCGGCCTCGGAAGTCAGATCGGGGGAGCGAGAGTCCGCCTCGCGTTCCAGCAGCGCGGCCAGCTCGCCGCGCGCATCGGGCACCGCGTTGTTGACCATCCCGATGATCGCGCCGGTGGCCTCGATGAGCCGCGCTCGCCCCCGCGCTTTCGGCTCGCGGACTCCCTCGTTGCGAACGATGCTGCCGTGCGGATTGCTCTCGGTTCTGATTTCGTCGGTACGAGCCAACCCACCCAGGCCGATCTGTCTCACGCCCGGCCGCGCAGGACCCACGATCTCGTAGATGAACAGCACGCCGCGCGCTTCCGCGGTGAGCGGAGAGGCGCGCAAGCGCTCCATGTTCCCGGCGGCGCGTCGCAGCGAGGGCTCGGAATCGCCCTCGCCGATGGCGGCGACCGACTCCACGTCGCAGTGGGCCATGGTCACGGCCAACACCGAATCGGGCCGCCGCCGAATCGCGGACCAGATCTCGCGATCGCCTTGAAACTCGTCATAGTTGCGCGCCGATATGCGCGCCGCGGCCTCGTCATCGACCGGAACCAACGCCCGGGCGATGGGCGCGATGGTGATCATCGATGCCCCCCGTCTTCTCCCGCGCGCTGCGACCCCTTGGCCAGGGCGCCGAGAAACGCTTCCCCGTACCGCTCGAGCTTGGCCGGCCCGACGCCCGCCACCGCCAGCAGCTCGTCCTCCGTGACGGGCCGGCGCGTCGCCATCTCCAGAAGGGTGTGGTCGCTGAACACGATGTAGGCGGGCACCCCGCGCTCGTCGGCGAGTTGCTTGCGGAGCGCGCGCAGCGCCTGGAAGAGGCGCTCGCCGTCGGCGTCGAGCTGCGGGAGCGGGGTTGGCGCCCTGCGACTGCCGGAGCCGGGACGGCCGGCCGCTCCCGCGCCCTTGGGCGTACCGGTGCGGTCGATGGCGCGAGCGGCGAATTCAGCCCCCGAGACCCCGCTGCAGACATCGCACGCGTCCCCGCACGGCTCGATCGCCTCGTCGAAATGCGCGAGGATGGCGCGGTGGCGACAGCCGGTCGATTCCAGCAGCTCGAACAGCTTCACCGTCCCACGCCGCTTCTCAGCGCGCAGCGCCGGATCTTCAATGTCACGGAGGAAGCGCTCGTGCAGCTTCACGTCGGCCCAGGAATAGAAGACGACGCACTCCGCCGGCAGCCCATCCCGCCCCGCCCGGCCGATTTCCTGATACCAGGACTCCACGTCCTTGGGCATGTCGCGATGGATCACGAACCTGACGTTCGATTTGTCGATCCCCATCCCGAACGCGATCGTGGCGACGATCACGTCGGCGTCGTCGCGCTGGAAAGCGTCCTGGCCCGCGGCCCGTTCCTCGGCGGACAGACCCGCGTGGTAGGGCTTCGCCCGCACGCCGTTGCGCGCCAGGAAGTCGGCGGTCGAGTCGACCGCCTTGCGCGACATGCAGTACACGATGCCGCTCTCCCCGGGGTGTGAACGCACCAGGGCCAGCAACTCCCGTCGCGTGTCGCCGGTCCCCTTCTTACGCGCGCGAATGCGCAGGTTGCGCCGGAAAAAAGACCCCTTGTAGCCCCCGGGGCGGAGCATGCCGAGCTGCGCGAGGATATCCCGTGCGACGCGGCGCGTGGCGGTAGCGGTGAGCGCGAGCACGGGCACGTCCAGCTCGGCCTTCAGGCCCGACAGGCGTCGGTAGGCGGGCCGGAAGTCGTGCCCCCACTGGCTGATGCAATGCGCCTCGTCCACGACGAGCAGGGCGATGGGGCTGTCGGTGACGGCGCGGCGGAGCGTGCCCTCGAGCGCCTCCGGCGCGACAAATGCGACTTCGTACCGCCCCGAGCGCAACACGCCGACGCGCGCGCGCCACTCCGCCTCCTCCAGCGTGGAGTTGATCGCGGCGGCGCGGTACCCGAGCTCCTCCAGGGCGTCCACCTGGTCCTTCATGAGGCTGATCAGCGGCGACACGACCAGGACCGTGCCGTCCAGGATTCGAGCGGGGATCTGGTAAGTCAGCGACTTGCCCGCGCCGGTGGGCATGACGGCGATGCAGTCCCGTCCGGAGAGGACAGTGTCGATGACCTTCTCCTGCCCGGGGCGAAACTCCCGGTAGCCGAAGACGTCACGTAGCACCCGCAGGGCGCTGGAGGGCGCGGCGGCGTGGGTCTCCGTATCCGCCGAAAACCGCAGAGGAAGGTTGGACACGCCTCGCAGTGTAGGGCGCGGGTGGCGCGCGTCAATGGCGAGACACGCACAACGGCGTTGAGTCCGAGCCACCGGCGCGGAACCATCGCCCGATCCCCGGGGTGTCACGCCATGGCAGGACCAGGACCACTCGGATATCTTCGACGATGAGGATCCGGCGGGAGTGCCCCGCCCGCACACGATAGCGAGACGATGAACGACGATTCCCATAGCCGCCGCCGCTTCATAGCCGCGCTGCCCGCGGCCGCGTTCGCCATCGCCGCGGCCGTTCGCCCCCGGCGTGCGCTAGCGGCGCCCGGGTCCGGCGACCGCGTCCGCGCGCGCTGCCCGACTCACGGAGTCCGCCATGCCGCCGTACACCCCGACCCCCGACCTGGCGTAGACGCCTCGAAGGTGATCCCGGACGAGAAGGTCCCGGGACCGCTGAAGGAGATGTTCGACCTGGTCCGCGAGGCGCCCCAGATCGTCGACGGCGTACGCTGCCACTGCGGCTGCGCGGAGATCCCGGGCTACTACTCGCTGCTTTCGTGCTTCGAGAAGCCCGGTATGGCGCTCGGCTGCGAGATCTGCCAGGGCCAGGGCAAGATGGTGGGGCGGATGGCCAGAGACGGAGCGTCGCTGGAGGAAATCCGCGAAGCCGTGGACGACAAGTTCGCGTAGGCGGCCGGCGCTGGCACCGGCTCCGACAAGAAAAAAGGGGGCGGCACCGACGGTGCCGCCCCCTTTTCGCGGGCCTCTAGTCGGTCGCCTCTCTCGGCTCACCGTCCGGGCCGAGCATCATGTGCAGGTAGGTGTAGCGGATCGCGGACATGCGCGCCCGCTGTTCCGGCGTCACGCCCGAACCGTGTCCGCCCTCGGTATTCTCGTAGTAGAGGATCGAGTGGCCCTGGTCGAGCATCTTGTGGGCCATCTTACGCGCGTGCCCCGGGTGCACCCGATCGTCGCGTGTCGTAGTGGAGAACAACGCCCGGGGGTAGGTGCCGTCGGCGTGCACGTTCTGGTAGGGCGAGTACTCCTTGATGAATTCCCAGTCGTCCGTGTCGGGGTTGCCGTACTCGGCCATCCAGCTCGCGCCCGCCAGAAGCTTGTTGTAGCGCTTCATGTCCAGAAGCGGCACGTCGACGAGCACCGCGTTGAACAGGTCCGGCCGCTGCGTCATGGCCACGCCGACGAGCAGACCGCCGTTGCTGCCGCCCTGGATGCCGAGATGATCGGGTGATGTGATGCCGCGTTCGATCAGGGCCTCGGCGACCGCCAGGAAGTCGTCGTAGGCGCGCTGCCGATTCTCGAGCTGCGCTGCCCTCCACCAGTCCGGCCCGTACTCCCCTCCACCGCGGATGTTGGCCAAGGCGTACACGCCGCCGCGCTCCAGCCACGCCTTGCCCACCGAGCCGCTGTAGAACGGGCGCCTGGAGATGTTGAAGCCACCGTAGGCGGACAGCAACGTCGGGTTGCGCCCGTCCATCTGTACGCTCCCGGCGCGTACCAGGAAGTAGGGGATCTCCGTGCCGTCCTTCGAGGTCGCGCGGTGCTGCGAGACCTCGAGACCCTCGGTGTCGAACATCTCCGGCATGCGGCGCACCTCGCGGACGGATCCGTCCGCCTCCGAGAGATACAGCGTTGTGGGCTGCGTGAAAGTGCTGTACGTGAAGAAGAACCGGTCGGTGTGGATGTCGGAGGCGTTGACGCCCACGCTGCCGAAATCAGGTGCGTCGATCTGCTCGCGGCTCCAGCCGTCCGCGGTCGGCGTGTAGCGCCACAAGCGGCCCTTCACGTCCTCGATCGTCGACACGATGAGATGACTCTTCGTCGGCGACGTTCCCATGATCGTGATCCGGTCGGTCGGCGCCGCCACGACGTGGAAGTCCCGCTCACCGGCCAAGAAGGCTTCGAAACCGGTCCCGATCACCGAGCCCGAAGCGAACGTCTCGCCGCCCACCTCCCAATCCGAGCGCAGCCGGACGATCATCATGTCCTGGAAGGGGAAGGCGAACGCGTCGGTCGGGATGTCCACCTTCGTGAGCTCGCCGTCCTCGTACAAGTACATCGTCCCGTCGAAGAAGCTCGGCCGGTGGAATACGACCATATGGCGATCGGTCGTCGACTCCATCGAGCGGGCCGACACGCTCACGTCGGTCTCGGCCCCCTCGAAGACGACCTCGGCCGACTCCAACGACGTGCCTCGGCTCCACTTCTTCACGATGCGGGAGTACCCGGACGTGGTCAGCGTCCCTTCGCCGAAGTCGGTGTTGACCAGCAGCGTGTTCTCGTCGACCCAGGTCGCCCCGCCCTTGGCCTCGGGCAGGTAGAAGCCGCCCTCCACGAAGGCCGCACGCTCCAGGTCGAACTCGCGAATCTCCACGGCATCGGCGCCGCCGCGGGACAGGCGCACCAGGCACATGCGCTCCGCCGGCGGCAGGCAGCTCATGCCGGAGTACGACCAGTTGACGCCCTCGAGGTCCGACAGCGCGTCCATGTCCAGGACGGTCTCCCAGGTGGGCTGCCCGCCGAGGTAGTCCTCCCACGTCGTGCGCCTGTACACGCCGCGTGGATGGTCGGCGTCCTGCCAGAAGTTGTAGAGCATCTCGCCCCGTATGGACGGGAACGCGATGCGGTCGTCGGAGCTCAGGATCTGGAGTATGTCGTCGAAGATCTCCGAGTACTCCGGCCGGCCGGACAGCTCCGCGAGCGTGGCCTCGCTACGTTCCGTCGCCCACGCGAGCGCCTCTTCGCCCTCCACCGCCTCCAGCCATATGTAGGGGTCCTCTTCTGCGGCAATCTCCTGGGCGCCCAGCGCCAAGGGGGCGAGGAAGATGGCCGCGGCGGCGCAAGCCACCGGTAGTGTCCAGGTCGGGCGCCAGGCGCCCAGGCGGGTGGGGTTCGGGGACGAACGCATCTGCAACCTCACGGGGAAAGTGTTACGCAATCGGACACAGCCGCCAACATGATACGGGGCGGGAGGTCCGGCCGCAGCCCCGCAGCCGGCGTCCTCACCGGCCGGCGCCGGCACCGAGCACCCGCAGCGCCTCCGCCAGGACGACGTCGAGTCCCGCTCGCACGGACTCCACGGTCTCCTCGACCAGCCCGTCGGGTTGCACGCCGCGGCCGACGAAATCCCGCCCGTCGGGGTAGTAGGGGTGCTCGGTGACGACGCGCAGCGTGCCGCCGCCGGGCAGCGCCGCCGAGTAGGTCCGGGGCCCGACGAGCGCGTCTGGATCTGGGGTAGCGGTTACGTGCGATCGCGGCCGGTTGGATGCCTGGAAACGAAGCGCTGTTTAGAATGGTGAGCCGCGCCGCTCGCTACGGTGCCGCGCGGGCGGAACGGTGGAGGCGCAGCGGGATAGGAGTGGCGCCGAAGCCCGAGAGTACTTTAGTCGCCCCAAGGGAGAGACATCAGCTTTGCAGAACACGATTCGCCGTAGGACGTCGCTGGCCTCGGCTTTCATCGTGCTCGTCCTCGCGACGAGCGGGCTGACGGCGGCCACCGCGGTGCGGCCGGCCGACCTTGGCGCCGACCCGGGGCGCGCGGCGTCGCGCCTGACCGGGAATCCGACTTGCGCGCCGACCCCGCCCGACCCGTTCCTGATCCGGCTCGTGCCCACGGCACACGCCAACGGCTCGATGGGCGAGGTCCGGCTCCGTTTCGCCGATTCCCCGTTCGGCGCCACGCTGACGCGGGACGGTCACCACGTGCTTTCCCTCGACATGAAGGTAGACGGTCTCGAACTCGCCGCCGGCACGATCGCCATGGTGTGGGCGACGTCCCCGGACTTGGGGACCGTGATCAAGCTCGGCGCGCTAGCGGAGGACGGGACGCTCGCAGGTCGCATCTCGCTGAACAAGTTCCTCGTATTCCTTACCGCCGAGCCCTCGCCGGACGTTGACCGCTGGAGCGGTCCGGTCCTTTTGCGGGGATCCTCGCCCAGCGGCCGCATGCATTCGATGGCGGGACACGGACCGTTCGAGGGAGAGCCGTGCGCGGTCGTGGGCTTCTGAAGTTGGCCACCGGGTTCGGGAGCCGCCGCGGGGCGTTCGCAGCGGCGGTCTCGTGCGCGCTGCTCGTCGCGTGTGCCTCGGGTCCCGCCGCGGACCCGGGCGTTGCCCCGCCCGAGGCGCCCGCGGCGGCGCCGGGCGGCGGCGACACGGCCGGCATGGACCACGGCGCCATGGGACACGGCGGGCCCGACACGGACCCCGCGGCCTGGCGCATGCCGCCGATGGACATGAGCATGCCGATGATCCCGCAGCTCATGGGCCTCAGCCCCAAGACGGACCCGTTCCTGCCCGGCCTCGGGGTTGACCCGGCGGCGCTACCGGCGGCGGCCTACCGGGAGGTGGTGGACATGCAGGACGGGGACACGCTGGCGCTGGAAGCGGGGCTGGTCCGGCGCACGATCAACGGCCGTACGTTCGTCATGTACGGATTCAACGGGCAGTACCCGGGCCCGCTGATCCAGGCGCCGCAAGGGGCCACGATCGTGGTTCGGCTCACCAACGCCACGGAGCTGCCGACCTCGGTCCACTGGCACGGCGTCCGCCTGGACAACCGCTTCGACGGCGTCCCGGGCGTCACGCAGGACCCCGTAGAGCCCGGGGGCACGTTCGACTACGAGATCTTCTTCCGCGACGCCGGCGTCTACTGGTACCACCCCCACCACCGGGAGGACATCGCTCAGGATCTGGGCCTGTACGGCAACATGATGGTGACCTCTCCGGACCCGGAGTACTTCAACCCGGTCAACACGGAAGAGGTCGTCCTCCTGGACGACATCCTGATCGATGGGGCGGGGATCATCCCGTACGGAAGGGATCGTGCCACGCACGCTCTCATGGGACGGTTCGGCAACGTGTTGCTGATGAACGGGGAGACGGACTACCGAGTGGACGCGCGGCGCGGCGATGTGGTCCGCTTCTTCCTCACCAACGTCTCCAACACCCGGGTGTTCAACCTGTCCTTCGACGGCGGGGTCACAAAGGTGATCGGGTCCGACATCGGGCTGTACGAGCGCGAGGCGCTGGTCGAGAGCGTGGTTATCTCGCCCGCCGAGCGCTACATCGTCGAAGTTCTCTACGACGAGCCCGGCGAGCACACGATTACCAACCGGATCCAGGCGATCGACCACTACCGGGGCGTCTTCCAGACGCAGGTGGACACCCTGGGAGCGGTGGTCGTGGACGCGGAAGGGACGGCGGAAAGCCACCGCGTCGCGTTCGACCACCTACGGGAGAACAGCGGTGTGGTCGAAGAAATCGACGGCTTCCGCGAACACTTTGACAGACCGGTCGACTACGAGCTGGAGTTGGGGGCGGACATCGGCTCGCTGCCGCTGCCGCTCATCCAGATGATGGCCATCGACACGTTCTACTACCACCCGGTGGAGTGGAACGACATCATGCCCGTGATGAACTACCTGTCCACCGCACGGGACGTGCGCTGGTTCTTGCGGGATGTGGCGACGGCCAAGGAAAACATGGACATCGACTGGAGCTTCGAGGTGGGCGACGTGGCGCGCGTTCGCTTCCGTAACCAGCCCACGTCGATGCACCCGATGCACCACCCGATGCACCTGCACGGGCAGCGGTTTCTTGTGCTGGAGCGAGACGGCGTGCGGAACACCAATTTCGTGTGGAAGGACACCGCCGTGATCCCGCTCGGGTCGGTGGTGGATTTGCTGGTCGAAATGTCGAATCCGGGAGATTGGATGCTGCACTGCCACATCTCCGAACACCTGGAAACGGGCATGAAGACGGTGTTCCGAGTGAACCCCGTCTCCACGGGAGATAGCCGATGATGAGAATCGCGCGCGGCGCGACGATGGCGGCCACCCTGCTCCTTGCCGGCGGCACGGCGCTCGCGGCGCAGGAAGCGGAGCCCGTTGGCGAGGACAAGGGCGCGAGCGAGAACATGCACGTGCTCTCGCACGTAGCGCTCGGCGAGCCGATGACCGTATCGGACGTGGAGCTCGAGCAGGACATGGACCGGCCCTTCGCCTACGTCGGTCGGATCTTCGTCCACGGCTTCGACGTCATCGACCTGAGAGATCCCGCGGCCGCAAGCGTCCTCTACAGCTGGCGCATCGAGGACGCCGAGCTGCACCAAGGCATCGGCGCCCTAGACGGGAAGATCTTCGCCCACGACGACCGCAACTATTACGTGCAGTCGACCCAGTTCGGGCAGGGAGGTCCGGACTACGACCTCGGCGCGATCGTGTTCGACGTAACGGGGCTGCCGGACACCGAGTCGGTGCGCGAGGTGGCACGCATTCGGTCCGCCGAAACGCCGGGTGGCTTCCACAACATCTTCATCTACAAGCACTCCGACGGGCGGCCGCTGCTGCTCACCACGACCCGCAGCGTCAACGCGAACGTATACGACCTGGGTGCAGTGCTGCGCGGGGAGGAGGGCCTGGTCGCGCGGGTTCCGATTCCCGAGGGCATGACCGGAATCCGGCCCGGCCAGGGCTACCACGACATGTACGCGGCGTACGATCCCGCTACGGGCTTGGACAAGTTTTACGGCGGCGGCGCGGGCGGCTACCACGTGTTCGACATCACGAGCGTCGAAGCGCCGCGGCACCTGTTTTCCATCGCCGGCATCCCGACCATCCCCTGGGGCCACACGTTCACTCCGTCACCCGACGGTCGGTACGCGGTGGGCGAGGTGGAGTCGCAGTACTCGCCCTTGAGGATCTTCGACCTGGGGCCGGGGCAGAGTGGCGAGGCGCAGGTTATCAGCAGCTCGATCGCGGCGTGGACGGCGGACTGGAAGAACCTTCAGCACAATCACGAGGTCCGCTGGCCGTACGTGTTCGTGAGCGGTTACGAGGACGGCCTCTGGGTGTTCAGCCTGGCGGACCCGGAAAACCCCACGACCGTCGCGCACGTAGACACGTATCCGGGTGCGCCCGGCGTGGGCATGTGCAGGGACCGCAAGTGCAACGGCAACTTCGGCGTGGACGTGCGCAACGCCGACGGCCTGATAGTGGGCAGCGACATGTCCACCGGCTTCTGGGTCATTCGCCTGGACGGCTTCGACGGCTGGAACGGCGAGGACCACGGCATGCCGAACATCTCGAGCGTGCAGGACTGGGAGAACGGGCCGGCGCCGCGGGAGGCGACGGACTGAGGGCGGGCGGGTCGATCGCGCCGCGGCAAGCTGTCAGAGAGCCGCGGACGGAAAGAACAGCACCGTTACGGAAGGCTGGGCATGCGGAATCGAATCGGGAGGGCCCTGGCGACGAGTGCCACGCTCGGCATGATCGCGTTGCTGCCGGCGGCGCTGGCCGCTGTGCAAGGCGAGCCGGAGGGCGAGGACAAGGGACACTCGGAGAACGTGAGCGCGCTGGCGCACGTGCAGTTCACCGACAGCGGCTTCACGGCGACCGACATCGAGCTCGAGCAGGACCTGGACAGGCCCTTCGCATACGTCGGTAGGGCGATCGTCGAGTTCGGTTTCGACGTGATCGACCTCAGCGATCCCTCCAACGCCGGCCTGCTCACCAGTTGGCGCATTGAGGAGCCCGAGCTGCACCAACCGTTCGGCGGCATGGACGGCAAGATCTTCTGGGACGCGGGGCGCAACTACTACGTACAGTCCTTCCAGTTCGGCGGCGGCGGCGCCGACGCCGACCTCGGCGCCATCGTCTTCGACGTCACGGACCTGCCGGATCCCGACGGGGTCCGTGAAGTCGCCCGCATCAGCGCGCCAGACATGCCCGGCGGGTTCCACAACATCTTCATCTACAAGCACTCCGACGGACGCCCTCTGCTGCTCACGACCACCAACGGCGGCGTGGTCAACGCGTACGACCTGCGGCTGGTGCTCGACGGGCAGGAGGGGCTGGTGGGTGCGATCCCGATCCCGGAGGGCATGACGGGCGCGGGCGGTCCTCCGGGCGGCTTCTACCATGACATGTACGCGGCGTACGACCCCGCGACCGGCCAGGACAAGTTCTACGGCGGCGGCACCGGCGGCTATCACATCTACGACATCTCGACGCCGGAGGAGCCGGCCCACCTGTTCTCCGTAGCCGGCATCCCCACGGTGCCGTGGGGCCACACCTTCACGCCTTCACCCGACGGCCGCTACGCGGTCGGCGAGGTGGAGTACCAGTACGCGCCGCTGCGCATCTTCGATCTCGGCCCGGGCCAGAGCGGCGAGACCCAGGTGATCAACAACTCGATCGCCGCCTGGACCGCCGACTGGAAGAACCTCCAGCACAACCACGAGGTGCGCTGGCCCTACGTGTTCGTGAGCGGCTACGAGGACGGCCTGTGGATCTTCAGCCTGGAGGACCCGGAGAACCCGACCACGGTCGGCCACTTCGACACCTACCCCGGACCCCCGGGCATCGGGCTGTGCTCGGACAACAAGTGCAACGGCGCGTTCGGCGTGGACGTCCGCAACGAGGACGGCCTGGTCGTGATCAGCGACTCGTGGACCGGCTTCTGGACGTTCCGCATGGACGGCTTCGACGGCTGGAACGGCGAGGACTACGGCATGCCCAACATCTCCAGCGTGCAGGACTGGGAGAACGGGCCGGCGCCCAAGGAGGCGACGGACTGATGCCGATCCATAGCTGGGCCCCGGCGCGAGGCCGGGGCCCCTTCGCGGTAGCGCTGACCCTCGCCGCGGGGCTGGCCTCACCGGCCGGCGGCGCGCACGCCCAGTCCTTCAGCGACCCCGGAGAGGACAAGGGCGCCACCGAAAACGTCGAGGTGCTCGCGCACATCCAGCTCAACCCACCTGACACCCGCAGCGTGTCCGACATCGAGCTGGAGCAGGACCTGGATCGTCCGTTCGCGTACGTCGGACGGCGCCTGGTCCACGGCTTCGACGTCATCGACCTGAGCGATCCCGGCAGCGCTTCCGTGCTCTACGAGTGGCGCATCGAGGACGCCGAGCTGCACACCGGGAACGGCCC
>JBDLIA010000061.1 GCA_039715185.1 Gemmatimonadota bacterium | reverse complement strand
GCCGCGATCGGCGCCGCCGCTCCCGCTCCGGCCGCGGCCCAGGGCCCGCCGCCTCCGGCCCGCCTCGCAGCGCGCAGCCTGGGCGTGGAGCGGTCCGAGCGCGAAACCTACGCCGTGCGGGTGGTGGCGGAGGGGCTGCGCACCCCCTGGAGCATCGCCTTCCTGGCCAACGACGAGTTCCTCGTGACCGAGCGCGGCGCCGGCCGGCTCGCGCGCCTCAACCTGTGGACCCGCTCGCTCGAGTACGTGGATGGGCTGCCCGACATACAGCTCGGCGGGGACGCGGGCCTGCGCGACGTGGTGCTGCACCCGGACTACGACGCCAACGGCTGGATCTACCTGTCGTACTCGGAGCCCGCCGACTCGGGCAGCACCTTGGCTGTGGACCGAGCCCGGCTGGACGGCCTCACCCTGGTCGACCGGGAGCGGCTCTTCACCGCCGCCCAATCGGCCGACACTCTGGTGCACTACGGCGGCCGCGTCGCCCTACGCGACGGCTACCTCTACGTCACCGTGGGTGACCGCGGCGAGGGCGCCCGCGCGCAGGACGCCGCCGACCACGGCGGCAAGCTGATCCGGCTGCTGGACGACGGCGGCGTGCCGCCGGACAACCCGTTCGTCGGGCGATCGGACGCCCGCCCCGAGGTCTGGAGCCTGGGCCACCGCAACCCGCAGGGACTGGTCTTCCACCCCGCGACGGGCGCGCTCTGGAGCAACGAGCACGGACCCATCGGCGGCGACGAGATCAACGTCATCCGGCCCGGCGCCAACTACGGCTGGCCCGCCATCACGTTCGGTCGCGACGACACGGGCGAGGACCCGCCGGAGGCCCCGACGCACGCCGACGGCATGGAGCAGCCCGCCTACTTCTTCGTGCCGTCTATCGGCCCGAGCGACCTGTCCTTCTACACGGGCGACCGTTTCCCGGGGTGGACGGGCAACGCGTTCGTGGCCGCGCTGGCGCAGCGGCACCTGCTGCGTCTCGTGGTCGATGGCGAGCGCGTGCAGCACGCCGAGCGCCTGCTGGAGGAGCGCGGCTGGCGCGTGCGCTTCGCGCGCCAGGCGCCCGACGGGACGATCTACGTGGGGGTGGACGGCGGCGGCGCGGAAGGCGGACTCCTGCTTCGCCTGGCCCCGCCGGAGCTCGGGGACCGGTAGCCCCGTGCGCGGCGCGCGGGGTCCGGGAGCTCTGTTCGGGCGGGCGATCATCGGCGCGTCCGTCGCGGCGATCCTGGGCGGCGCGGCCATGGTCGCCCCGTCGTACGCGCAGGACCTGCCGGTCACCCGCCTGACCCTCGACAACGGCATGCGCTTCCTGGTGCTCCCGCGTCCGGGCGCGCCGACGGTGTCGTTCGTGGTGCGCTTCGACGTGGGCAGCGCCAACGAGCGGCCGGGCGAGACCGGCGTCGCGCACCTGCTGGAGCACCTGCTCTTCAAGGGCAGCAGTTCGGTGGGGACCACCAACTGGGCGGTCGAGCGCCGCTACCTGGATCGCATCGACGCGGCGGCCGATTCGCTGGAGGCGGCGCGGGGTGGGACGCCGCCGGAGGCGGGCGCGGACACCGCCGAGGCGGCCCGCCTCCTGGCCCGCGTCGCCGCGCTGGAAGACACCGCGCGCGCGTTCGTGGCGCCCAACGAGTGGGTTCAGCTCCTGGTCGAGCAGGGCGCGCGCGGGCTCAACGCCACCACCGACGTGGACGCCACCACGTACTTCGTGGAGCTGCCTTCGAACCGGATCGAGCTGTGGTTCGCGCTCGAGGCCGATCGCATGTCCGACCCCGTCTTCCGCGAGTTCTACACCGAGCGCGACGTGGTCGCCGAGGAGCGCCGGCTGCGCGTGGAAGATCAGTCGGGCGGGCGGCTGGAGCAGGCGCTGCTCGCGGCCGCCTACCGCGTGCACCCGTATGGCGTGCCGGTGATAGGCCACGCGCGCGACCTGGGCGCGCTGACCCGCGCGCGCGTGCGCGCCTACCACGAGCGCTACTACGGCCCCAACAACGCCATCGTGGCGGTGGTGGGCGACGTGGACGAGGACGCCGTGGCGGCGTACGCGGAGCGCTACTTCGGGCGCATCCCGCGCCGCGATGAGCCGCCGCCGGTGGGCCGCGCCGAGCCGCCGCAGGCCGCTCCGCGGCGCGCCCACGTGAGCTTCGACGCGGAGCCGCAGGTGCGGCTGGCCTGGCACACGGTGACCGCGGGGCACCCGGACGCGGCGGCGCTGAGCGTGCTCGCGTCGGTGCTCGCGGGCGGCACCACCAGCCGGCTCTACAAGCGGCTCGTGCTGGAGGATCGCTCGGCGCTGGCGGTGTTCGCGGGCGGCGGGCCGGGCGCCAAGTTCCCGGGGCTCATGACCATCTCCGCGGCGCCGCTGGCGCCGCACGACAACGCCGCGCTGGAGGCCGCGATCCTGGAGGAAGTGGCGCGCCTGGCCGCCGCGCCGCCCAGCGAGCGCGAGCTGGCGGCGGTGCGCAACCAGGTGGAGGTGGGGGAGGTGGAGCGGCTGTCCTCGAACCTGGGGCTGGCGTTCCAGCTCGCCGCCTCGGAGACCCTCTTCGACGACTGGCGCGCGACCTTCCGCGCGACCGCGGAACTCAGGGCGGTCACCGCCGAGGACGTGTCGCGCGTGGCGGCCGCGTACCTGCGGGCGGCCGCGGTCACGGTGGCGACGCTGTCGCGGGAGGAGGAGCCGTGAGGGGACTCGTCGGTCGGAGTGCTCCGGCGCTCGTTGCGCTGGCGCTCACCTTCACCGCCGCGTGCGGCACCACGCCCGCGGGCCCCGGCGCACCCGACGACGGCCGCCCGCCCACGCGCCCGGCCACGCGCCCGCTCATCGGCCGCGCCGCCATCGACCGCATCTCCTTCCCCCCGCTCCGCTTCAACCCCCCGCCCACCGAGCGGCGCACGCTGGCCAGCGGCGCGCCCGTGCTGGTGGTGGAGGACCGCACGCTGCCGCTGGTGGAGGTCATGGTGCGCTTCAAGGGCGGCCCGTCCTACTTCGGCCGCGAGCGGCTGGGCGCGGCGTCGGCGGCGTCGGCGCTGCTGCGCTCGGGAGGCACCCGCTCGCTGCCCGCCGACTCGGTGGACGCGCTGATAGACTTCCACGCCTGGCGCATGGGCTTCGGCGTGGGCGGCACCACGTCGTTCGCGACCGTGGGCGCGCTGCGCCGGGACGTGGCCGGGGCGGTCCACTTGTGGGCCGAGATGCTGCGCGAGCCGCGCTTCGACCGGGAGCGGGTCGAGGTCTGGCGGGGCCGCGAGCTGGAGTCCGTCCAGCGGCGCCGCGACGACCCCAACTTCGACGCGGTGACGCGCTTCAACCGGCTGCTGTACGGCGATCACCCGGTGGGCTGGGTGATGGAGCCGGCGGACCTGGAGCCGGCCGACCTCACCCGCGAGCGCCTGAGCGCCGTCCACGCCGCGGTCTACTGCCCGGGCAACGCCACCTTCGGCGTGGCGGGCGACATCAGCGCGGACAGCGCGGTGGCGCTGCTGGACGAGGCGTTCGCGGGCTGGGCGCCGTGCGCCGCGCCGCTCGGCGAGCCGCCCACCCCCGACGTCCGCTCCACGCCCGGCGTGTTCGTGCTGCACCGGCCGCTGTCCCAGACGACCATCTACATGGGCCACGGCGGCGGCGTGTCGCGCGCGGACGGTGACGATTACTTCGCGTCCCGCATCGCCAACTCGATCCTGGGCGGCAGCGGGCTGTCCAGCCGGCTGGTGCGCACGGTCAGGACGGAGTTGGGTCTGGCGTACGGCGCGGGCACGGTGTGGACCACGCCGCGCGACCACGAGGGCGCCTTCGCGGCGTTCACGCAGACCCGCGCGGACGCCACGGTGGCGGCGGCGCGGACCGTGCTGGGGGTGGTCGACGGGCTGCGCGACGCCAGGCCCGGCGACGCCGAGGTGCGCCGCGCGATCGACGAGATAGCCAACGGGTTCGTGTTCAACTTCAGCTCTTCGGCGCGCGTCGTAGCCCGCCGGATGCTGTACGAGGCGGAGGGGCTGGGGCCCGATTGGCTGGAGCGCTACGTCGAGGGGATCCAGCGCGTAAACGCGCGGGACGTGCAGAGGGTCGCCCGGACGCATATACATCCCTCGCGCATGACGCTGCTGGTGATCGGAGACACCACCGCTTTCGACGCTCCGCTGCGGTCCCTGGGGCTGGGCGAGCCGGTGCTTCTGTCCGACGATGGTTGACCTTCACGTACGATTGGTGCGCGCATGAGAGTTTGGGTTGCCGCGGAATCGACCCCCCGCGAGAGGCGGGTCGCGCTCACGCCCGAGACGGCGGGCAAGCTGGCCAAGAACGGCGCCGAGGTGCGCGTCGTCAGCGGCGCGGGCACGCCTGCCGGCTTCGAGGACGACGACTACCGCGCGGCCGGCGTGCAGGTGGTGGACGGGTTCGATGACCTGGCCGCGGGCGACGTGGTGCTACGCGTGCGCCCGCCCGGTCGGATCGACGGCTACGACGAGGTGGACGAGCTGCCCGACGGCGCCGTGCTGGTCGGCTTCCTGGACCCGCTGGCGCAGCCCGAGGTCGCGCGCAGGCTCGCCGACCGGGGCGTGACCGCCTACGCGATGGAGCTGATCCCGCGCATCACCCGCGCGCAGTCGATGGACGCGCTGTCGTCACAGGCCAACGCCGCCGGCTACCAGGCGGTGCTCGTCGCCGCCGAGCTGCTGCCGCGCTTCTTCCCGATGCTCATGACCGCGGCCGGCACGGTGCCGCCCGCCAAGGTGCTCGTGCTGGGCGCCGGCGTGGCGGGGCTGCAGGCGATCGCCACCGCCAAGCGGCTGGGCGCGGTCGTGCAGGGCTACGACATCCGGCCCGTGGTCAAGGAACAGGTCGAGAGCCTGGGCGCGACCTACGTGGGGCTGGAGGAGGAGGACGCCGAGACCGAGGGCGGCTACGCCAAGGAGCAGACCGAGGAGCAGAAGGCGCGCGCCAAGGAGCACCTCGCCGACCTGGTCGCGGGCGCCGAGGTGGTGGTGACCACCGCGGCCATACCGGGCCGGCGGGCGCCCGTACTGATCGACCGGGCGATGGTGGAGCGCATGCACTCGGGCTCGGTGATAGTCGACGTGGCCGCGGAGAGCGGCGGCAACTGCGAGCTGACCCGCGCGGGTGAGAGCGTGGTGCACGGCGGCGTGACCATCGTGGGGCTCGACGACGGCGCCAGCGGCATGGCGGCCGACGCCAGCCGCACCTACGGGCGCAACCTGCTCACGCTGCTCGAGCACCTGGAGGGCGAGGCCGGGGTCGGCTACGACCCCGAGGACGAGATCGCGGCGGCGTGCTGCGTCACGCACGGCGGCGCCATAGTCAACGAACGCGTGCGGGAGGCGGCGGGGGGATGAAGCGGACGACGGGGAGGGCGGGGCAGTGGAGGAGGGCGTTCTGGCTGACCGCGGCGGTTGCCGGGTGTGGGGGCGGCGTGGGAACCGACGGGGCGCCGCCGGCACCGGCGGCCGAGGCCGCGCCCGTCGAGCCCGCGTGCGCCGCGCCGCCGCTGCCGGCGTTCGAGACGCGCTCGGAGGTGATCGAGGACCCGGCCACGATGGCCTCGCCGCGCAGCGTGTACGCGTGGGCGGGCCGGGACGACGCCAACCTCGGCGTCGGGCACCTCATCCTGAACGATGCGCAGGAGCTCGCGCCGGCCAACGACCTCTACTACGGCTGGCCGCGGCACGCCGTCTTCCCCCTATACGACGCGCCGAACGGCGAGCACATCGGCTGGTTCGACCGCGGCTGGGTGGTGCTGGGCTTCGGCTACGACGCGCTGCACCGCCAGGGCTCGGGCGCCGGCCAGGTCGAGACCGACTACGAGCACCAGACCATCGTAGTGCTGGACACCGCGCCGGGCGGCTGGTACCGCATCCGCCACACCGAGCCGCGCCGCGACCAACCCGGCACCGCCTGGGTGCAGTCCTGCCACCTCCGCACCGGCCCCGTCGGCATGTCCCTGCGCGGCTGGGAGGACGTCTTCGGCCCGGGGCTCGTGGAGAACATCTACTTCCGCTCCGAGGTGCGCCACTCGCTGCGCGCCGCGGCCTCCGCGGATGCAGAGCGGGTCGCGTGGATACCCGGCGACCGCGACGCGACCGACATCACCGTGCTGGAGCTCGCCGGCGACTGGATGCGCGTCAGCGTGCAGAATCCGTCGACCTGGTGCCTGGGCGAGGACGCCCCGGAAGGGGTCGAGGTGGCGGAGGGGTGGATCAAGTGGCGAGACGACGAGAAGGGCCCGTGGATCTGGTGGTACACGCGCGGCTGCTGAAAACGCCGCGGTCCCCCAGCTCTCAGTTATCCGTCAGGGAGGCGGCATGCTCGAAGCGCTGTTGATTTCGATCACGATCTTCGTGCTGGCGATGTTCGTCGGCTTCGAGGTCATCACGAAGGTCCCGACCATCCTGCACACGCCCCTGATGTCCGGCTCCAACGCCATCTCGGGCATCGCCATCATAGGCGCGGTGCTGGTGGCCGGCCGGCTGTCGGGGACGCTCAGCGTCACGCTCGGCGTGATCGCGGTCGCGATGGCCACGATCAACGTAGTCGGCGGCTTCCTCGTCACCGACCGCATGCTGCAGATGTTCAAGCGCAAGGAGGAGGGCCAGTGAGCGCCGCCCTTCTCATCGACGCGGCGTACGTGATCGCCGCGGTCCTCTTCATCGTCGGCCTCAAGCGCCTCGGCTCACCCGAGACCGCGCGCTCGGGCAACATATCGGGCGCGCTGGGCATGCTCGTCGCCATCGCCGCCACGCTCTTCAGCCAGGAGATCCTGGGGTTCGGCGCGATCCTGGCCGGCGTCGGCATCGGTGGGCTGATCGGGCTGGTGCTCGCGCGCACCGTGCAGATGACCGCCATGCCGCAGCTCGTGGCGGTGTTCAACGGCTTCGGCGGCGGCGCGTCCGCGCTGGTCGCCGTGGACGAGTACATCCGCATTGGCGAGACGGGGGCCGCCGCAACGCCCGACGTGGCGTTCACGATCGCCGCGGGCATCCTGATCGGCACGGTGACGTTCTCCGGCAGCATGGTGGCGTTCGGCAAGCTGCAGGGCGTGGTCTCGGGCAACGCCGTGACCTACCCGCTGCAGAACGCCTCCAACGCGCTCATCGCGCTCGGCATCCTGGGCGTGGCCGGGTGGATGATCTCCGCCTACGACCCGCGCGCGCTGCTGATCCTGGCGGCGGTGTCGTTCGTGTTCGGGATCCTGCTCGTGATCCCCATCGGCGGCGCCGACATGCCGGTGGTGATCGCGCTGCTGAACTCCTACTCGGGGCTGGCGGCGTCGGCCGCCGGGTTCGTCCTGAGCAACGACATCCTGATCATCAGCGGCGCGCTGGTGGGCGCGTCCGGGCTGATCCTGACGTCGATCATGTGCCGCGCGATGAACCGCTCGCTGGCCAACGTGCTGTTCGGCGCGTTCGGCGCGGGTGGCACTACGGCCGCGATCGGGCCCGCGGGTGACGGCGACAAGACCGTACGCGAGATCACCCCCGACGACGCGGCGGTGCTGATGGCGTACTCGAAGTCCGTCGTGGTGGTGCCCGGCTACGGGCTGGCGGTGGCGCAGGCGCAGCACCAGGTGCGCGAGATGGGCGACCTGCTGGAGGAGAAGGGGGTGGACGTGCGCTACGCGATCCACCCCGTGGCGGGGCGCATGCCGGGCCACATGAACGTGCTGCTGGCGGAGGCCAACGTGCCCTACCCGCAGCTCTGGGAGATGGAGCGGATCAACCCCGAGCTGGAGCGCACCGACGTGGTCCTGATCGTGGGCGCCAACGACGTGGTGAACCCCACCGCCGAGGACGACCCCAGCAGCCCGATCTACGGCATGCCCATCATCGAGGTGCACCACGCCAAGCACACCATCGTGCTCAAGCGCAGCCTGAGCCCCGGCTTCGCGGGGATCGACAACCCGCTGTTCTACGCGGAATCCAACCGCATGCTGTTCGGCGACGCCAAGGCCAGCATCACCGCCCTCGTACAGGAGCTGAAGAACCTGTGACCCACCTCCCGACGCGTCTCGCCGCCGCCGCCCTGACGCTCGCCCTCGCGGTCCCCGCGCACGCGGCTGCGCAGGGCTCCTCCGACGGAGCCGACGGGCTGAGCGTCCTGAAGAAGGGGCGCCGCTCGCTCGAATTCAACCTCGCCGACGTGTTCGGCGGCTTCGGCGACCAGGGCCGCTTCGGCTACTGGAGCATGCGCTCGGACCGCACCGCGCTGGGGCTGTTCGCCAACGTCGCGTTCAGCCGCTCCGACACCGATCGGACGCAGGACGAGGTGGAGACCGACCGCACCAGCTTCGCCGTCTCGCTCGGGCCCTCGCTCAAGCGCTACGTCCGCACGGTGGGCCCGGTCGCGCCCTACATCCGCGGCGACCTGGCGGCGGGCATCCAGCGCACCAGCGACGACTTCGTGTCGCCCCAGGCGACCGCCGAGTCGACCAGCACCGCGTTCATCGCCAGCGCCGGCTTCCTGCTGGGCGCCGAGTGGTTCCCGCTGGAGGGCATCAGCGTGGGCGGCCACACCGGCCTGGTGCTGGACTTCGTGCACGACAGCCAGGAGCAGACCGTCAGCGGGCCGGTGTCCGACCTGATCGAGACCGATTTCTCCAGGATCTCGGTGTCGACGGTCACCACGGGCCTGCTGTTCCAGATCTGGTTCTGACCCCGCGGTCGGCGCCGTGACGATCTTCGAGCTGCTGGCGGTGGTCATCACCCTCACCGCCGCGCTCGGCTTCGCCAACGAGCGCTGGCTGCGCCTGCCCACGGTCATCGGCGTCACCATCGCCGGGATGGTGACCTCCATCGGCGTGCTCGCGCTGGGCCACTTCGGCGCGTTCGGCGGCGGGACCGCGTTCGCCGAGGACGTGCTGGCGCGCATCGACTTCGACGCGCTGCTCATGCAGGGGATGCTGGGCGCGCTCCTGTTCGCGGGCGCGCTCGAGGTCGACATCGGCGAGCTGGCGCGCCAGAAGTGGACGATCCTGGTGCTCGCCACCGTCGGCGTGGTCGCCTCGACGTTCATCGTGGGGGGCGCGCTGCACCTCGTGCTGGGCGCGCTGGGCCTGCGCATCGACTTCGTCTACGCGCTGCTGTTCGGCGCGCTGATCTCGCCCACCGACCCCATCGCCGTGCTCGCGCTGCTCAAGCGCGCGCGCGCCCCCAAGGAGCTGGAGACGCTGATCGGCGGCGAGTCGCTGTTCAACGACGGCGTGGGGGTGGTGGTGTTCGCGCTGATCCTGGGGGTCGCGGTGGCGGGCGGGCACGGCGACCCCGCGGGCGGCGCCGACTTCGGCCACGTGGCCACGCTCTTCCTGGAGGAGGCGGTCGGCGGCGTCCTGTTCGGCCTGGCGCTGGGGCTGGCGGCGTACTGGATGCTGAAGGAGATCGACGCCTACGGCATCGAGATCCTGGTCACGCTGGCGGTGGTCACGGGTGGCTACGCGCTGGCCGGGAGGCTGCACACCTCGGGGCCGCTGGCGATGGTCGTGGCGGGGCTGCTCATCGGCAACCGCGGGCGCGCGTTCGCCATGTCGGAGAAGACCAAGCAGCACCTGGACACCTTCTGGCTGGTGATCGACGAGGTGCTGAACGCGGTCCTCTTCGTGCTCATCGGCCTCGAGGTGCTCGTCCTGGAGCTGTCGCCGCTGTTCCTGGTGGCCGGGCTGATCGCCATCCCCATCGTGCTGGCTTCGCGCTTCGTGAGCGTCGGCCTGCCCATCATGGCGCTGCGCCGGCGCCGCCGCTTCCTGGACTACACCGTGCGCATCATGACCTGGGGCGGGCTGCGCGGCGGCATCGCCATCGCGCTGGCGCTGTCCATCCCGGCGTCGCGACAGCGCGACCTGCTGCTGCTCATGACCTACGTGGTGGTGGTCTTCAGCATCATCGTGCAGGGGCTCACGGTGGAGCCGCTGGCGCGCCGGGCGATGGCGGGCGAGGGCCTGCCCACGGCCGGGGACGTGGCTCTGGAGCGCGCGGACCGGCAGCGGGCGGAGGAGCGAGGAGGCGACGAAGGAGCGCCCGGGGAGGGGTAGGGGGCGCGGAGGACGTCGAGGGTCCCCACATTCGCAGAAAGCAACTAGTTCAAATTTTGAGCTAGTTGCAAAGTGCCTCGGGGGGAGGTGACGCGGGTGGCGCGGGTGCCACCTCTAGCCCTCCACCTCCTAGGGCACGAAGAACGTCCGCTCCGCCTGCGCCGTCTCGCCCGTGTCCCGGCGCACCACGCGCACCGTGATGCGGTAGGTGTGGCCGGGCTCGACCGCGGCCTCCACGCGCCGGTCCTCACGCACCGCGCCGTCGCCGTCGGGCGCGGCGATGTCCTGGAAGGTCACGCGCACGGGGTCGGGCTTGCCGCCGCCGAACAGCCCCTTGATCGCCCCCCACACGCCGCCGCCGCCGTCGCGCTCCACCGTGACCTCGGTGTCGTAGGCGACGTCGGCCGGCAGGTTGTAGGCCTCGTAGTACAGCCGGAAGGTGCCGCCGCCGTAGCTGCGCGTGGGCACCAGCGCGAGCGCCCGGCCGGCGCGCACGTAGGCGCCTTCCACGCCGGGCTCGGCCATCAGCAGGTCGCTCAGGATGAGCTTGTCGGTGCCGTACCAGGGCACCTCCAGGTCGTCGCCGGTGATCTCCCCGCGGCGGCCGTCGGCGGTGCCGATCAGGACGCGGTGCAGGAGCTCGGCGCCGGGCGGCGACAGCAGCGACAGGTGTCCGCGGATCCACGCCTCGTCCGATTCCGGCAGCGGGGAGGGCACGCCCAGCAACAAATCCTCGCGCTCCGCCCACCAGAGCGCTGTGTCCACCACGGCCACGCGCATGCGCAGCGCGTCGTCCGGATCGGGGCCGGCCGCCGCCGGGTCGGCGCCGCGCAGGCTAGCCACCGGCACCGCCACCGCGGTGACGATCTCGGTCTGGCCGTCCGGGCCGCGGAAGGTGTGCAGGTCGTAGAGGAAGGGCAGCGGCGCGTCGAACGAGGGCCGGTGCGTGTCGGTGGCGAGCCCCTCGCGCGCGTCGCGGCGCATGTACAGGCTGGCCTCGGCGGTGCGCGTACCGTTGCAGCGGTGGGCGAGCTGCCGCAGTCGGCGGTCGTAGTCGCCGCGGTCGTCCAGCCAGCGGCCGCTGCACGGCAGCGTGTGGATGAGCACGTAGTCGGCGTAGTTGCCGCCGCCGCCGTTGAACGGGCTGTTGTAGCGGATGAAGTGGAACAGCCGGTAGCCGCCGTCCTCGCCGGGGTAGACCCAGGTCTGGTTCTGGGTGGTGAACGGCGTGCTGATCACGTCGATGGGCTCGCCGTGGCGCACGAAGATCTGCCCGCGCTCGTCCAGCCGGGGGTCGCCCATGCGGCGCAGGAAGAGCGCGTTGGGGGGCGGGGACCCGCGTTTGGCGCGCCGGCGATACTGCTCCAGCGCGACCTTGAGGCGGCGGTAGTGTTCGCCGGCGCGTTCGGGCTCCTCCACTCCGGACAGCGCCGCGCGCGGCGTCCACACGGCGCGCAGCCATTCGGCCATGACGTCGGCCGGCCGTTCGGCGCGCGCGGCGCGCTCCTCGTCGCCCAGCAGCGGCGCGACGTCCGCGAAGTAGCGCGCCGCGCCCTCGTCGTCGAGCCCGTCCAGCCCGGCGAGCCACGCGGCCAGGCCCTCATCGTCCAGCCCCAGTCCGAACAGCGCGCGCGCCTCGGCCAACCGACGCTCGGCGTTCGAGCCCTCCAGCTCCAGCGCGCGGCGCGCGCTCTCCAGGCCCACGTCGTAGTAGCCCAGCGCCGAGGAGGCCCTGGACATGGCGAGCGCGATGGTCGCGTCCGGGGCGGGCACCCGACTCGGGGCCGCGTCCGGGCCCGGAGCGGCGTCCGGCCCCGCTTCGTTGAACACCAGGTGCAGCGCGCTCTTGGCGGCGAGCAGCCCGCCCTGGTCGTTGGTCGCGAGAGACAGCTCCACCAGCGTCTGCGCGGCCTCGGGCAGGATGGGCCGCAGCCGCAGCGCGTCGCGCAGCGCGCGCTTCGCCTGGGAGGTGGCGTCGCGGCCAAACGCCTCCGCGAACACCTCGCCCACCACCAGGCCGTTCAGGATGCCGCCCGGCGAGGGGATCCTGGCCGGCGGAGCCCCGACCTTGGCGAGCGCCCAGCCGTACAGCGGCCAGGGGTCGCGCTCGTCCAGGTCCCGGGCGTGCTCGAAGGACTTTTCCGCGCGCTCGCGCAGGCGCTCGTGTCCGCTCACCTGGAACAGCCGCAGCGCGGTGAAGCCCGCGGCCACGTGGCCGTGGGGGTCGAAGCCCGCGGCGTCGCGCAGGTCTCGCTCCATGCCGAGCAGGACGTCGGTGTCCGTGATCACCGCCAGCGAATCCCGCAGCGAACGCAGGTCGGTCTGGGCGCTGCCGGAGGCGGCAGATCCCAGCGCGGCGAGGCAGGCCATCTGGAGGGCCAGGCGTAGAGAAGTCTTGCGGACCATGGAACTCCGTTGCAACGGACGACGCGACCCTGGGCGGCGGCGCGGTATCCCTTACCCAAATACAACGCCCGGGCGTCGAAGTTCGTGCCGGGCGGACGCCGAAGTTCGTGCCGGGCGCGGGTCGAACATTGCTCCTGGCACATGGGCACCGGAAGGCTACATTCGATGCGATGAACGCGATGAGCGACGCGAGCCTGCAGCAAGCCCTGCCCGCCCCCCTGCCGTGGGTTGCGGCCCGCGACCTGTGCCTCCTCACGGACTTGTACCAGCTGGCGATGGTGCGCGCGTACTGGGAGGAGGACATGAGGGGCGAGGCGGTGTTCAGCCTGTTCGCGCGCAGGCTTCCGCCGAGCCGCAACTTCCTGCTGGCGTGCGGCCAGGAGGCCGTGCTCGAGGCGATCGAAGGACTGGCGTTCGACGACGCGGCGCTGCGCCACCTGGCGACCTTCGAGGTGTTTCCGCCGTCATTTCTGGACTGGCTCGCCGGATTCCGCTTCACGGGCGACGTGTTCGGCGTGCCGGAGGGGACGCCGGTGTTCGCGCGCGAGCCCATCGTCGAGGTCGTCGCGCCGCTGCCGCAGGCGCAGCTCGTGGAGACGCTGCTGGTCAACCAGGTGCACCTCCAGACGGTGCTCGCCTCCAAGGCCACCCGCGTCGTGTCGGCCGCGCGCGGCCACCCGGTGGTGGATTTCGGGCTGCGCCGCTCCCACGGGGTGGACGCCGGCCTGAAGGCGGCGCGCGCGTTCTACGTCGCGGGCGTGGCGGCGACCAGCAACGTCCTCGCGGGCAAGGTCTGGGGCATCCCCGTCAGCGGGACCATGACGCACAGCTACCTGGAGGCCCACGCCGACGAGCTGGAGGCGTTGCGCGCGTTCGCGGCGCGCTTCGCCGACACCACGCTGCTGGTCGACAGCCACGGCACGCTGGAAGGCGTGCGCAACGTGATCACGTTGGCCACCGAGCTCGGCGACTCGTTCGACGTGCGCGCGGTGCGGCTGGATCCGGGCCGTGACGGCCGCCTGGCCAAGGAAGCCCGGGCGGTGCTGGACCAGGCCGGCTTGTCCCACGTGGACATCTTCGCCAGCGGCGGGCTGGACGAGGCCTCGATCGATCGGCTGATGGAGGCGGGAACGCCCATAGCCGGCTTCGGCGTCGGCACCGAGATGTCGGTGCCGCGCGACGCCCCCTCGCTGGACCTCGCGTACGCGCTGTCGGCGTACCGCGGGCCCGGCCCGCTGAAGATCGACGCCGACAACATCCTGCCCGGCCGCAAGCAGATCTTCCGCGTGGAGGTCGACGGCGTCGCCATGCGCGACGTGATCGCGCGCGCGGACGAGGAGCGGCCGGGGACGCCGCTGCTCGTGCCCCTGATGAGCCGCGGCAGGCGGACCCAGGCGGCGCGCCGAACGCTGCCGGAGATACGCGACGCGGCGCGCGCGAGCGTCGCCGCGCTGCCGGAGCGGGTGCGGGGCGTGGGCGCGCCGGACACGCCCTACCCGGTCGAGGTTTCCGACCGCCTCGAAGAGGAGCGCAGGCGCCACGCGGAGGCGCCAGCGGCGGAGGACCACTGAAGGAGGAGAAGCCAACCATGCACGACGACCACGACGGCCCACACGAGCAGCCCGAGGAGCCGCTGGTGTCGGACGCCTATCGCGCCCCGCCGGCGCCGGGCTACCACGCGCCTGGCGGGGACGGCAACGCGTCGCTGGCGCTCGCCGTGGGCCTCATCGCGGCCGTCGCAGCGGGTGTCGCGTGGGCGCTCATCGTGCTGAAAACCGGCTACGAAATCGGCTGGATCGCGTGGGGCATAGGGCTGCTCGTGGGGTTTGCGATGAGCAGGCTGACGACCGCCAGGTCGCAGGGGCTCGCGGTCTCGGCTGCCGCCTTCGCCGCGATCGGCCTCCTGGTAGGCAAGCTCCTGATCTCGTCCTGGAGCGCGGGCATGCTGGAAGACGCCATCCTGGAGGACGAGGACTGGATGGCCCAGGTGGTCATCGACGACATGCTGGTGGAGCGCAGCTTCTCCGTCGAGACCCTGGAGGGATACGACGCGGCGGTGGCGGCGGAGGACACGCTGTCCGACGCGCTGTGGGAACGCATGGTCTCCGAGGCGCGCACCCGCACCGCGACGCTGTCCGACGAGGAACGCGCGGCGGTGGCGAGCGAGTTCGCGCGGCAGGCGATCGGGTCGCTGGGCCTGGTCGAACGAATCCAGGCGCAGATGAGCGGCTGGGATCTGCTGTGGTTCTTCCTCGCGGTGAGCACCGCGTTCGGCATGATGAAGGCCTCCGAGCCGGAGGGCGTGGCGGCGGTGTGAGGCGGTAGCGGCCGGGACCCGGAATAATGTAGCACCCGAGGCGGCAAGAAGTGCGCAGTGAGGGGGTCCGGACCGGGCGACGGCCGGACCCCACGGGCCGCCCCCGCGAGTCGCCTAACCTCCCGCGATCCAAGACGTTCCGCGTTAGCCGCGGCCCGGCAGATCATCTGTTTCGCCGGGGCGCCGGTATCTTGCGGGAGTCTGTGCGCGCGCGCACGGCGGATCGGGACAATCCGCCGAACGATACCCTGAACCGGGCCATCCAAGCGCCACCGGCTCTCCTCCGCGTCAGCAAGCTCGCGTTCCCAACCCCGCTGGTCATGGCTGCTCGGGGGAGAAACCCCAATGAAGCGTGCGGTCTGGCTGTTCGCCGTCCTCGGCATCGTCGGCTGCGGAGAAGGCTTCCTTGGTCCGCGTGAGGCGACGGACCCTCTCGGCGGGCCCAGCGAGTCCGCGGTCGCGGGCGGCGCGGAGCGCGTCATCATCCTGCTGGAGCAGGGGGTCGCCCCGCGCGGGTTCGCGGCGCGCCACGGCATCGACCCGCAGTACGTCTACACGCACGCCGTCAACGGCCTGGCCGGGTCTATTCCCGAGGCCGCCCGCGCCGCCCTGGAGCGCGCGCCGGGGGTGCGTGCGGTGGTGTCCGACCTGCGCGTCTCGATCGACGGCGATCAGGCGGATCCGCCCTGGGGCCTGGACCGCATCGACCAGCGGGGCGCCGCGCTCGACGGGCTCTACTCGTACGACCTGTCCGGCGCGGGCGTGACCACGTACGTGGTGGACACCGGGATCCGCACCAGCCACGCGGAGTTCGGCGGGCGGGCCCGCGCGGGCTTCGACGCGCTGGGCGGAGACGCCTCCGACTGCAACGGGCACGGAACGCACGTCGCCGGCACGATCGGCGGTTCGACCTACGGCGTCGCGAAGGGCGTCGAGCTGGTCGCGGTGCGCGTGCTCGACTGCAACGGCGCGGGCACCGTGAGCGGCGTGATCGCCGGGCTGGACTGGATCCTCGCCGAGGGGGCGGCCGGGGTGGTCAACATGTCGCTCGGCGGCGGCGCCTCGGACGCCTTTGACGAGGCCGTCGCGGGGCTCACCGCGGCCGGCTTCCCGGTCGTAGTGGCGGCCGGAAACAGCGGCGCCGACGCGTGCGACGTCTCGCCCGCGCGCGCGCCGAGCGCGGTCACCGTGGGCGCCTCCGACGGCGCCGACGACCGCGCGCCGTTCTCCAACTACGGCGATTGCGTGGACCTGTTCGCGCCCGGCGTGAACGTGCTGTCCGCGCACAACGCCTCCGATGACGCCACCGCGGTGTTCAACGGGACGTCCATGGCGTCGCCGCACGCAGCGGGCGCGGCCGCGCTACTGATGGAGGCGAACCCCGGCGTGGGCGCGGGCGCGATCAGCGACCTGCTCTGGCAGCACGCGACCAAGAACGTGGTGACCAACTCCTTCTCGGAGAACGCGCACGTGCTGAGCACGCTGCGCGAGGTGATGGACGACAGCGGCGATCCGCCGCCCTCCGAGCCGCCGCTGCCGCCGACGAACGTAAGCGCGGTCGCAGACGCGTCCGAGGTGCGCATCACCGTGACCTGGGACGTCCAGGAGCCGGACGCGATGCGCTTCGAGCTCTACTATCGGTCTGCGGGCGAGCAGTTCGGGCCGTGGCAGATGGTCAGCGGCCCGGCGACCACGACGCTGGTGTCGTTCGGCCCGCTGTACCTCGATCCGTCCACGACGTACGAGTTCTCCGTCCGGCTGGAGACCTGGCACGGGATGTTCTCGGCGATGTCGGAGCCGGCGGTGGCGACGACCTGCGCCGCGAAGGACGGACGCGAGCGCTGCGCGAGCGCCGACGGCGACGAAAGCGGCGCCACCGGCAAGGGCAACAACGGCGGCGGCAACGGCAAGGGGCGGGGCAAGAAGAGCTGACCGAATCACGGGTTCCCCGCGTCGGCTTCGGATCAACCGGAGAAATGGTGAGTCTCCCACCACCCCGGCAGCCGCTGCGCTGCCGGGGCAGAGGAAGAAGGCCGTCAGGTCGTTCGCAGCGTTCGCCGTGCATCGGTGACCTGACTCGATACGACACCGTTGCGCCTGCCGCTGGCCGGCCACGGCGTTCCGATCCGACGATTCGACCGCGGACGCAGGACCCGCAGGTCTGCGGACGCCTCCGCCGGTGTAGCGACGGAACCGAACGTCAGGTCGGAGGCCTCGGCCAGCCGTACCGACGGCGCACGGAACAGGAAGGCGGTTCCGTTCTCCGTGACGGTGATGGTGTCGCCGTCGGAGATCCAGTCACCGGCGGAGCCACTCGGTGGGGGCGCGTAATTCGACGCCTGGGCCCACGCCGTGTTGGGGATGTCCCTCGGCTGGCAGTTGGAGACGTTGATCGGGACCGGAGCGATGAAGTCCTTGACCTGGGACGTGAAGCTGTCCGAAGACCGGCTCTTCAGGAACGCCGACCCGAAGTTGCGGCACACGCCCGCCTGGAAGATGCCGGAGGCCTGCAGATCGAAGCCAGCCTCTCCGAACGTGAGCGGATCGAGCGTGCGCGGATCGTTCGGCGCAATCGAATCCACGACGCTGCCGGAATTGACGGCGCCGGCAACGGCTGGCGGATTCAGTGCCTGCACGTTGCCCCAGCACGGGAACTTGTTGGTGGCTTCGCACACGCTCGCCGCACTCGCCCCGCCCGCGCTCGCTTCGGTGATCCAGACGTGGAAGCCCAGCGTCGGTGTCGTGCCACCGTTTTCCAGGTCGTACTTGCCCAGAATGTCGCCGGCGGTCCGCACCGGCGTGACACCGTTCGAGCTCAGCGTTGTCGACTGATTCAGCTCGATGTCCATGTTCGTCGTGCCGTTCGGCTCCTGCACGCGCTCCCACGCGATGTAGAGGAAGTCATGGATCGAGTCTCCCGCGGGTGTCGAGACCGTTTGCTTCCGGCTGGTGATGTAGAAGCGCCGCAGGTCGCT
The DNA here is from genome assembly GCA_039715185.1 of Gemmatimonadota bacterium. Classification (NCBI taxonomy): domain Bacteria; kingdom Pseudomonadati; phylum Gemmatimonadota; species Gemmatimonadota bacterium. The sequence goes on along the minus strand of JBDLIA010000061.1, from coordinate 1,656 downwards.
CTTGTTGTTCGGAATCGAGCCGGTCACGGTACCCGGTGCTTCCGTGTCCTCCTTGACGCCCCCGGCGAAGGAGTCGTCATCTGAACCCGTCGGCAGATCGATGCGGCAGCCGACGCTGTTGCCGGGGTTGGTCGTGTCGCAAACGATGCCGGCGTCATGCCAGTCGATGCCCGGCACGCCACCATTGTCGAACAGGTTTCCATCGATCTCGATCGCGGCCACCGGCGTGCCGCCGCCCGCAGGCAGCAGGTAGCTGGTCGGGATCGTATCGGTCTTGACGACCACGGTGAAGCTGGAGTCGGCAAGCAGGGTCCCGATGTCGCAGTTCAGCTCCGGCATCGTGTCGCCGCTGACGACGACGGTGTCCGCGAGCGAGCAGGCCGCCAGGTTGGGCGTCTCCGAGACGATCGACCACGTCAGCCCGCTGTTGGGCAGCGTGTCCTTCAACATGACGTCGTAGGCATCGCCCGGTCCGTCGTTCGAGACCGTGATGTTGAAGACGGCCGTGTCACCCACCGCGATCGTGTCGACCCCCGCCGTCTTCGTGATCGACAGGTCCGGACACTGCACGGCGAGCGAGTCGGTGTCGCTCTCGGTGGTGTCGTTGGCCGCGCTCGCGTGACCCGTGTTGGTCACCGTGCCGCAGTCGGCCGCGTCGGTCACGGCGCCGACGGTCACCTCCGCCGAGTCGCCGGCCAGCATCGTGCCGAAGTCGCACGTCAGGATGTCGCTGGCGACCATGCACGCGGTGTCCGGATCGTCGAGCTCCACCCAGCTCAGCCCGCCGTTGGGCAGCGTGTCGGCCAGCGTGACGCTGTCGGCGTCGCCCGGCCCAGCGTTCCAGACGATGACCTTGAACTTGATCGAGTCGCCTGCCGACACCGTGTCGGTTACCGCCTCCTTGTCGATGTTGATGTCGGGACACTGCACCACGAGCGAGTCGGTGTCGCTCCTGGTGCTGTCGTTGACCGCGCTCACGTGACCGGTGTTTGTCACCGTGCCGCAGTCGGCCTGGCTGGTCTCGGCCCCGACCGTCACTTCGGCCGAGTCGTTGGCCATCATCGTGCCGAAGTCGCACGTCAGGATGTCGCCGGCGCCGATCGAGCACGCGGCGTCCGGGTCACTGACCTCGAACCAGCTCAGCCCGCCGTCGGGCAGCGTGTCGGCCACCATCACGCTGTCGGCGGTGCCGGGGCCCGGGTTCCAGACCACGACCTTGAACTGGATCGTGTCGCCCGCGCTGACCGTGTCGGTCAGCGCCTCCTTGTCGATCATCACGCTCGGGCACTGCACGAGCAGCGAGTCGGTGTCGCTGACCGTGGTGTCGTTGGCAGCGTCCGCGTAGGCGGTGTTGACCACCGTGCCGCAGTCGGCCGCGTCGGTCAGCGCGCTGACGGTGACCATCGCCGAGTCGTCGGCCATCATCTCGCCGAAGTCGCACGTCAGCTCCTGCAACGGCCCCGCGATCGTGGCGATCGAGCAGTCGGCGTTGGCCGGGTCCTCGAACCAGTCGAGCCCGCTGTCGGGCAGTGTGTCGGTCAGCATCACGCTGTCCGCGTCGCCCGGTCCCGGGTTCCACACCAGCACCTTGAAGCTGATCGTGTCGCCCGCGCTGACCGTGTCGGTCAGCGCCTCCTTGTCGATCATCACGCTCGG
>JBDLIA010000060.1 GCA_039715185.1 Gemmatimonadota bacterium | reverse complement strand
CTCGGCGATGGTCAGGAGAAGCGCCCACGTGATGGTCTGGTTGTACTTGGCGCTCCCCATCGACTCGGCGTACTCGCGCAGGTGCCGGCTGAACAGCCCCAGCGCATCGTAAGCGCCGTACTCTACGACGTACCACCTGGCGAGGCGCACGTGATCGGCGTGGCCGAATCCGGATCCGTCCAGTGAGCCGTCCGCCAACTGGCGCGCCATCTCGGCGGCTTCGACGTCTACGCGGTTTGGCGCATCGATCATCGTCTCGTCTCCTCTTTGTCCAGCATGCGATGGCTGGAGCTGGAATCCAGCTCGAATCCGTGCAGTTGCTTCAGGACCTGGATCTGTTCGAGGGATTTGGCGCCGAATGGGGCCTTCCCATCGAACGCGTGCAGGACGATCCCCTCCAGCAGATCGCCCAGGGACATGTCGTTCAAGTCCGCCAGCGCCTTGAGGATCTTGATGAGCCGCTTTTCCATGCGCACGCCGCTCTGTACGCGCTCCACGCGCAAGCGCCCCGAAGCCGGCTTGCCCTCGCTCATGAGCAACCGACCCAGTGTAATGTTATCATGGTACTATGGTAACACCACCAAGAGCGGACGGGAAGGGGCCTCTTCCGAGGCCGATAGGGGTGTCTTCGTCTGGTAGACGATACGCGGAGTCGATGGCGGCGGGCGGCCTGAGAAGGCGTCCCCGCCGCTAGTGGCCCCCCGGCTCGGCGCGCACTACCCTGAAGCGCACGACGTAAGGCACATCGAGTTCGTCGGTGCGCGACCCCCACACGTTGTTCGCGTCGGTCGCGAGCACCCGAAGGTCGGTCGGAAGTGTCACTCGTGCGAGCGGCTCGCCGTCCGGTCCCAGAACCAGCCAGGTGTCGGCCTCCGCCTCCCACTTGCCCGCTTCCTGCAGCCACAGCGTCCCATCCCGGCCGACGATCAGCGCCATGACCCCCGCCCGGGCCGAAGGCCGGTAGAAGTCGCGCTCGACCCAGCCCCGCAGCTTGCCTCTACCCACCCCCTGGCCGATCGGCCCGTCGGCCAGGCGGTCCGTCGTAGTGGTCAGCAAGCTATCGATCGCGGCGTCAGAGGCTGGCTCGACGTTCGCCGGGAACGCGCGCCGGAAAACGGTGTCCCCCGCGAAGGTGATCTTCGCCACCTCGTAGTCGGATCCCGTGTCCCCTCTGCCGACGGTCCGGTCAACCACCCAGAAAGCGTCCTCCCCGAAGGCGAGCGCGGAAAGCGGCGAGTCGGCGAGCGGCTGGCCCGTGTAAAGCCTCGCGGCGCGCGGGTTGTCGGGGTCGGTAATCTCCCAGGTTCCCTCGCCGAAAGGGATGCGTGCGATGGTGTCGGTGACGAGGCCGTCCCGGTCCATGAGCACTCGCACGTCGTGGGTGATCGTGCCATCTACGATCTTGTGCGTGGGCGCGAGCAGCGCCGCGTGGATCCGCCCACCGGGCAGCAGCGTTTCGGGTAGGGCGCGGCGCGCGTCAGGATCATCGACCTGGGCGTTCAGTGGCACACGCACGGATCCGATCAGCTCTCCAGCGAGCGAGAACAAGGTGAAGCGGTTGTTCGCGTTGTCGTTGACCCAAAGGGTGTCGGAGATCCGGCCCATCTCGAACGGCCGCAAAAACTCGCCGGGTCCCTCTCCACGTCCGCCGATCACAAACTCGAGGGCTCCGTCCGGCGAGAAGGCGCGCACCACCTGCTCCATGGGATGCAGGGTATAGATGCGGCCGTCGGGCCCGACCTCGACCATGCTGAACCAGGTGAGCGCATAGTCGGGATCGTCGAGGCTACCGACGCGAAGGACTTCGGTGGCCGAGAGGACCGGAATAGGCGACTCGGTCGCGGCGGGCCGTTCGCCGCACGCGCCCAGCCCGAGGGCCGGCAGGAAGCTCAGGGCGGCAACGCAGACTCTCACCACGATTCTCCAGTATGGACGGTCGGTGGGGCCCGGACTGCGGATGTTCCTCTCTACACCATTCTGTGTCGACGCGCCACCCGCGCGGCTCGCCCACGAAGGCGAGCAGACCCGTTGCCCACGCCCTCTTCGGCCGCTACCTTGCACCCACTCGTTGAGAACGACTCTCAACTAGATCGAGGCCATGCCAACGACGACTTCTCCGGCGCGCGCCGCGCGCGCGCTGCGCCGATACCTGACGCTGCTGACGGTGGCCGCGCTCGCGCTGCTGTGGGTGACGGCTTGCGGGAGTGACGCGGACGCAAACGACCAGGGCGGGCCGCAAGCGGCGGAGCGAGCGCCTGTCCCCGCGGACGCCGCCACGCGAGCCCCCGGGACCCCCGACGGCGGCCTGGCCGACTGGATCACGGATATCCGCGCGACCCTGGATGAGCTCCCCACGGACAGTCCGGCGACGGCGCGTCAGCGGGTGCTCGATGTCTACATCGGCCGCCAGGAGTTCATCGAGCTGTATTACGGGCCCGGAGGGCTGCTCGGACCGCGCGAGGAATTGACCGCATCGGTGGCGGAAGCGGAGGCTCGCTTCCACGAGCTCATGTCCACGCTGGGTCAGGATCCGGCGCCCGAGCCCGCCCGGGTAGCCGAGCTGGTCAACGAGCTGGACGGCCAGCTCGACGTGGTGCTGGACGCGGCCGAGGTCGACGGCGTGCCGCCCGCACCACCCGAGGCGGCGCAAACGTCTGCCAATGACGGGGACCCTGAAGGTCTCGCCGGCGGCGCTGGGGCCGGGAGTGGACCGGGCGCCGCGGAGATCGCCACGTCGGCCGCGCGCACCTCGGAAATCCGCGGCATCCTCGAGCAACTGGACGACGCCGAGACGGCGCTCGCCGCGGGCCGCCCGGAGGACGCGCTCGGCACCGTGGAGACCGCCTACCTGGACGGCTTCGAGCCGCTGGAGTCGCTGCTCCCCGCGGGTCGCGTGCACGCCATCGAGCGGCTCTTCCACCTGTCCCTGCGCCCGGCGCTGGCCGGCGACGCCGACATCGACCCTGCCGCGATCCTGGTGCGCCTCAGGGGCGAGCTGATGGCGGCCGATGAGCTACTGGCGGAAGGCTCGGGGGGCTTGTTCGCGTCCTTCAATGCCTTCGCGATCATATTCCGCGAGGGCCTGGAGGCGGTCCTGCTGGTTGGGGCCATTCTGGCGTACCTCAAGGCCTCCGACGCGGATCCCAAGCACAGACGCCACGTGATGTACGGCGTACTGGCGGCGCTCGGGGCGAGCGTGGGCACGTGGGCGCTGGCGCGCACCATCATTCCGATAGGCGGGGCGCAAAGGGAGCTGATCGAGGGCGCGACGGCGCTGATCGCGGTGGGCGTGCTCGTGTACGTGTCGCACTGGCTCTTTCACAAGGCCTACGTGCACGACTGGAAGGACTATCTGAAGCGCAAGGTCGGCGCGGCCGTGACCACCGGCTCGGGCGTGGCCATGGTGGCGCTCGCGTTCGCGGCGGTGTATCGGGAAGGCTTCGAGACCGTGCTGTTCTACCAGGCGCTCGGCAACGAGGCGGGCGGCGCCGCGGTCATGGCCGGCTTTGTTCCCGGGGCGCTGGCGATCATCGCCGTGGCGTGGGGCATCGTGCGGCTGGGCCTCCGACTACCAGTGCGAATGGTCTTCGCGCTCACCAACGCGGTGCTCCTCTACCTGGCGTTCGTGTTCCTGGGGAAGGGACTCTACAGCCTGCAGGAGGCCGGCCTGTTCTCGCCCACGCCGCTTGCGGGTTGGCCCTCACACCGGGGCCTGGAGCTCGTCCTTGGCTACCACCCCATGGCGGAGACGCTGCTGGCGCAGGCCGCATTCCTGGCCGTGCTGGGCGGAACCTGGCTCTGGTACCGGCGGCGGCTGCGCGCACCGGATGTTACCTCGGCGGCCTCTTCGGTGGAGGTCGGCGCGGCGTAGAGGCGCCGGCCTAGAGCAGGTCGCGCTCCCAGGTAAAGTTCGGAAACATGTTGATCCAGCGGATGCGCGCGGCGCCGCGGCCCGGGAAGAAGTAGACGCACGCCTGTCCTTCCCCCGCGCCCGGCGTTTCCCAGCAGGGTCGGGCGGTGCCGGCCCCCTTCATTGGAGCCCCCAGAAGGCGCGCGACCTCATCCTCGCTCATGCCCGCCTCTATCCGCTCCAGCGTGGTCACGTAGGCCTGCTGTTCCTCGTCCATCTTGGCGATGGCCGCCTCCCCCTGGGCGCACCCGACCGCCAGGAGCGCGAGGATGGCGAGCGGTGGGGCCGCGAAACGGCCGAGGCGCATACTACCGATCATGCGATTCCCGTGGCAGCGGTATCGAATTCCGGACCTTCGATCTATACGCACCGCCCCGGCCATTTCCAAGCGCTGCCGCTCAGGCCTCCCAGCCGTCCAGGATCGCCGCCAGCTCGTCGACGTGACCGGCCTCGTCGGTCAGGAGGGTTTCCAGCTCGAGCGCGAGGGCCGACTCACCGGCGTCTCTCGCCTGCGCGATCCGGATCTCGTAGCGCGCCACGGTCGCGCGCTCCTCGCTCAGCGCCGCCTCCAGCATCGCCTTCGGGCCGCCGCCTACGGCGATCGCCGCCGGCTCGTGCGTGGGGTGCCCGCCAAGAGCGTCGATCTTGCGTGCGAGGAAGCGCGCGTGCCCCAACTCGTCCCCCACCTCGCCGTCGAAAAAGCCCGACAGGACCGGACGGTGCGGGCCGCGCACGGTCTGCGCTCTGAGCAGGTAGGAGATCACCGCCGCCCACTCGTTGGCGAGATCCTCGTTGAGCCCTTCGATGAGCCTCTCCTTGCTCTCCGGCCGCTTCGTATCCGTCATCGTGCCACCCCTTCCGTGTGCTGAATCTCCAATATTTCGTGTCTTTAATAATAACGATTATTAGTATGGAGAACAACGGCCGGACGAGGCAATTTGGGGTGGACTTCGCGGAGATGGCGGGGGTGAGGTCAGCCCGCCGCGGCGGCCTCCTCGGCCTCTATCTCGCGCCGCTCCTCCTCCGCCTCGCGCTCCTTGAAGACCTTGAGGTTCGTAGAGTGGCCGGCCGCGATGCGGGACGTGGGATCGTAGTGGTGGACGGCGTAGTTGACCGCGGTAGCCGCCTCGGCGTACCCGGTGGCGATGAGCTCCAGCTTGCCCTCGTAGTACGCGATGTCGCCAGCCGCGAAGATGCCGGCCACGTTGGTCTCCATGTGCTGGTCGACCTTGATGGAGTTGCGCTCCAGGTCGAGCCCCCACTCGCCGATGGGGCCCAGGTCCGGCTTGAAGCCCAGCAGCGCGACCACGGCGTCGACCTCCAGCCGGGTATCCTCGTCGCTGCGGTTGTCGAAGATGGTCGCCCCCTCGACCGACCCCGTCCCGTGCACCGCGCGCAGCTCGTGGAAGGTGCGCAGCACCATGCGGCCGCCGCCGACCGCGTCTTCCATCCGGCGGACGGAAGCGCGGTGCGCCCTGAAGCCCTCGCGACGGTGGATCAACGTCAGCTCTTCGGCAACGTCCAGAAGGCCCAGCGTCCAGTCCAGCGCGCTGTCGCCTCCGCCGACGATGAGAATCTTCCGCCCGCGGTAGGTTTCGGGATCGCGCACGTGATACGCGACGCCCTTCCCCAACAACTCGTGGTAGCCGGGACAGCCGAGGTGGCGCGGGGCGAACGCGCCCTTCCCGCCCGCGATGATCACCGCGCGAGTGGGATAGACGCCCCCGGTGGTGGTCAGCGTGAACCCGTCGGGCGCGCTCTCCAGGCTCAGCACCTCCTCCTCCAGCCTCACCTCGGCCCCGAACTGGAGCCCCTGCTCCTCCATGCTCCGCGCCAGATCCTTGGCCAGGATCCGCGGCAACCCGCCCACGTCGTAGATGTACTTCTCCGGATAGAGCGCCATGAGCTGGCCGCCCAACTCGGGAAGCGAGTCGATGATGCGCACGCTCGCCCCGCGCATGCCCGCATAGAACGACGCGAACAGGCCTGTCGGCCCGCCCCCGATGATGGTGATGTCCGCCGGGTCGGCAGAAGTCACGGTGGAGTCTCCTCTAGGTGATTATGGTCGCGCGTCAGGCGTCCGCCGAGCGCCCCCGGTAGACGTCGGAGCGGCGATAGCGCTCCAGCCCGGCGCGCGCCAGCAGCTTGATCAGCGCCGCCGCCGGCACCGCGAGCAGCAGGCCGGCGAAACCGAACCAGAAGCCGCCAAGCGCCAGCGCCAGCATGATCCAGACCGGGTGTATACCCACGGACTCGCCTACGATCCGCGGCCCGATCACCGACGAGTCCAGGAACTGCACGATCCCGAACACGATCGCGATTTTGAGCAGCGAGGCGCCGATGGCGCCGCTGATGAAGGCGATCATCAGCGCGGGCACGAGCGAGACGATGAGCCCCAGGTACGGGACCAGATTGAAGACGCCGGCCGTCGCACCTATCAGGCCGGCGTACGGGAAGCCGACCGCCCACAGCCCGAGCCACGTCAGCACCCCCACGATGGTCGCGGCGATCACCTGGCCCCTCATGTAGCGCACTACGAGCTCGTTGTAGTCCGCCAGGAAGTCGCCCCACGCGGCCAGCTTGTCGCGGGGGAAAAGCGCCATCGCCTTGTGGCGCGTTCGGTCGTAGTCGCGCAACAGGTAGAACGTCAGCACCGGCGTCAGCACCAGATAGCCCAGGATGGTCAGCAGCGTGCCCACGCCCCTGCCCAGGCCCAGCACCCCCGACCAGGCGCGCCGCCCGATGTCCGCGCTGCGTTCCTCCAGGAACTGCGCGATCGCCTGTCCGTCCAGCTCGCGCAGGCGCCCGAGCAGGCCTTCGTCGGCCAGGAGCGGCAGGTCAGAGGCCAGCAGCCTGGCCCTGAGCGCGTCCAGGCGATCCACCAGGCCCTGGACCAGCTCGGGCAGGCGACCGATCAGGTCCCGCAGCTGAGATCCGAGCGCGGGCAGGCCGAAGAACAGGGCCGCGGTCAACGCGGCCAGGATGGGCAAGCCGAGCAACAGGATGGCGAGCGAGCGGGGCATCCAGCGCTCGAGCTTGTCGACCGCGGGGTCCAGGATCACCGACAGCACCGCGGCCAGGATGAACGGCGCAAGCAGGGTGCCGGTAGTAACCAGCGCCCAGAACAGCAGCAGGAGCGCGCTCGCGGTCACCGCCGCGGTGTGATAGCGGGTGCCCGAGTAGGGCGCCAGGAAGAGCACGAGCGCCACGAACAGGACCGCCGGCGACAGCACCGGGCGCACGCTCAGCAGGAACAGGCCCAGCGCGAGCAGGACGGTGGCCAGGCGGAGCCAGTCGAGTTCCGAGCGGGTGGAGTCCCTCACGCGGCGGACAACTCCTGAACCGCTTCGGTGGCGGCCTTGAGCACCGCGCGGGCGTTGTCGTAGGTGATGGTGGACAGTGCTTCGGCGGTGCTCTCCCACGCGCAGGCGGTGATGCCCTCCGCCGCCTGCGGCACCGCATTCCCCGACGCCGACTCCATCAGGAAGAAGTGGCACGTCTTGTGGATCAATCGCCCCCCGGAGCGAAAGTACCAGTCGATGGTGGGCAGGCGCCCCACGATGCGCGGCAGCGGCAGGCCTGTCTCCTCGCTCACCTCGCGGCGCGCCGCCTCCTCCACCGACTCGGCCTCCTCGACGTGACCCTTTGGCAGGCCCCAGTTTCCGTATGGATCCCGGATGAGCAGGTAGCGAATCCCGCCCGCCTCGCGGCGATAGACGACGCCACCGGCGCTCGTCTCCACCACCGCACGCCGGCCTCCCCTCTTGCTCTCTTCACTCATGCCGCCACTCCCCCCTCCGCTTCCGCCAACACACGTTGTGCGATCTGTACCGCGTTGAGCGCGGCGCCCTTTCGCAGGTTATCCGCGACGACCCAGAAGTGCAGCGTGTTGGGCACGTCGCGATCCGCGCGCACCCGTCCGACGCGCACCGAATCGGTGCCCGCGGCCTCCAGCGCCAGCGGGCCGAAGGGCCGCTGGTCCAGCTCCACCCCCGGCCGCGCGCCGATCAACTCGGCGGCGCGCCCGGGCTCGAGCGGCGCCTCCGTTTCCACGGTGACCGCGACCGAATGGCCGATCTCCACGGGAACGCGCGCGCACGTGGCCGCCACGGCCAGGTCCGGCAACTCCAGGATCTTCCTGGTCTCCGCGCGCACCTTGTCCTCTTCCTCTGTCCACCCGCCCTCCGCCGCGCCGCCCACCGAAGGAACCACGTTGCCCGCCAGGCGGGCCGGGAACGGCGAGTCGCCCGCCGCCCTCGCGCCGCCCTGGTCGGCGACCTCGGCGCGGAGCGCCCTCAGGCCGCTCTCGCCCGCTCCCGACGCGGACTGGTAGGTCGCGTAGACCACCCTCCGCAACCCCGCCGCGTCGCGCAGCGCCGCGAGCGGCAGCACCGCCTGAATCGCCGAGCAGTTCGGGTTGGCGACGATGCCCAGCGGGCGTTCACGGATGCGCTCCCCGTTCACCTCGGGGACGACCAGCGGAACGCCCTCGTGCATGCGCCAGGCCGAGGAGTTGTCGATCACGACCGCTCCCTCCGCCACGGCCGCGGGCGCCCACTCACGGCTGGCGCTCGAGCCGGCGCTGAACAGCGCCAGGGCGCACCCCTCGAAGCAGCCGGGCGACGGCGGCGCGACGTCCCAGGCACGGCCGCGCCAGTCGATCCTCCGTCCGTTTGACGCGGCCGACGCCAGCGGCGTCAACTCCTCGGCGCTCGGCACGCGCTCGGCGAGGAGCTCCAGCATGACCCCGCCAACCGCCCCGGTCACCCCCAGAACCGCTACCCTCACGCCGGCCTTTCCGCCTCCACGGCGCTCAGGTGGAACGCCGCGTGCAGGAGCTTGAGCGTGTCGTCGCGACGCTCCGCCGGCACCAGCAGGCTGATGGACACCGACGACGTGGACACCCCCAGCACTTCCACGTCGGCAGCGTACAGAGCGTCGTACGCCGTTGCGTACACCCCGGGCCGGTCATGCATCCCGGCGCCCACCAGGGTCACGCGCGCGAGCCCGCGACGCGTGTCGATCCGCTCGCCGTCGGCCGCGCGCAGGGCGTCCTCGCACACGCGAGTGCCCTCGTCCAACTCCGCTTCGCGCAGCGACAGCTGAACCTGCCGGCGGCCGTCGGGCCGATCCGCGTGCGCTACCATGTCGACGCTCACGCCGGCGTCGGCCAGCGCCACGAGCAGGCGCGCGGTCGTGCGCGGCCCATCGGCCAGCCCGCGCAGGATGAGCTGGGCGTAGCCGTCGTCGCTGGCCAGCCCCGTCAGGGACATCCCCTCGATGGAGTCGCTGGTCGTGATCAAGGTTCCTCCGTCCCGCGAAGGATCGTCGGCCGGCGCGACACGGATGGGCACCGCGAACCGTCTCCCCACCTCCACCGCGCGCGGGTGCAGCACCCGCGCGCCCGCCGCCGCGAGCTCGGTCATGTCCTCGTACGATACGCGGAGGAGCAAGCGGGCGTCCGGTACGCGCCGCGGGTCCGCGCTGAAGACGCCGGCCACGTCGGTGAAGATATCGCACCTAGCGGCCCCCAGCGCGGCCGCCAGCGCCACCGCCGTGGTGTCGCTGCCTCCGCGGCCGAGGGTCGTCACCTCGCGGCCCGCGCTGACGCCTTGGAAGCCGGCCACGATGACGACGCGCCCCGCCTCCAGCTCGGCGCGCACGCGCTCCGCCCGGACCTCTCGGATGCGCGCCGCGGCGTGCCGGTCGTCGGTGATGATGGCGGCCTGCGAGCCGGTGAAGCTGATGGCGCGCCCGCCCGCGTCCTCGATCGCCATGGCGAGCAGCGCCATGGACACGCGCTCGCCGGCGGTGAGCAGCATGTCCAGCTCGCGCGGGTGCGCCGCCGGATCGGCCGCCACGCCGCGCGCCAGTCCCAGCAGGTCGTCGGTCGTGCCGCCCATCGCCGACACCACGATCACCAGCGGCCCTCCCGCGCGTTGACGCGCGGCCGCGCGCTCGGCGACGCGACGAATGCGGCCCGCGTCGGCCACCGACGTGCCGCCGTACTTCTCGACGACCAGGGTCGAGCGGGCGGGCGGCGCTCCGGGCGGTGCCGCGCCCGCCATCGTCAGAAGATCTCCAGGTTGATGTAGCGGCGCGGGTTGCGCCGGATGTCGTCCAGGAGCAGCTCCAGCAGCTCGGTGGAGCGCACGATGCGCCCATACAGGGTGGTGTCCTGCAAGAGCTGCCCCACCGTGCCCTCGCCCTCGTTGACGGCGGTGAGGACGTCGGCGACCGCCGCCAGCGCCGTGTCCGCCGACGCCATCGTGCGCGCAAAGTCGCCGCTCACCGACACCAGGGCGGAGGTCAGCGAGTCCATGCGCTCGGTGGCGTTGGAGACGTTGTCCACGATCTCCTGCACCTTGCCGCCGGCGAGCGCGGTTTCGACCTCTGAGGCGACCCGGCTCACGGCGTCGACCGTCTCCGAGAGCGTCTCGGTCATGCTCGACAGGTCCTCCGCGAGCTCGTCGAAGTTCCCCTGCTGGCTGCTCACCAGGTCGGTCAGACCCTGGGTCACCTCCTGGAGGTTGTTGATCGCCTCACGCACACGGATCGCAGTCTCCTCGGTGAACGCGAGTTCCACACGGTCGCTCAGCACGGCCAGGTTGTCGGCGATCTGATCCGCCACGCCGGTGAGCTCGCCCACGTCCGGCAGCGCGAAGGCTGGCATGATCCCCTGCTCGAGTGGCTCGGTGAAGTCGCCCACCGGGAAGCTCGCGCGATCCGTAATCGTCACCTGCCAGTCGCCGAAGAAGTCCTGCGGCGAGGCTACTGCTACCGGACTCGAGGGGAGCGGAGCATCGGGATTGACGTGCATCGACACGATCGCGAAGTCGCCCGAGGGAAGCAGCTCGATGCCGCTGACCCGGCCGATCTCCACGCCCCGCAGCTTCACCCGCGAGCCGTCGATGACCTGCCCGACTCCGCGGAACTGCGCGCGCAGCTCCCGGTCCTCGCGGCCGAAGCCCCCTCCCGCCAGCCACAGAGTCCCGACCACCGCCAGCGCGAGCGCCGCCAGGATGGCCAGGCCCACGCGCACGTCGTTGCGCCGCTGCCTGCGCTCTACCTTGCTCACGCCGCCTCCCCGGCCAAATCCGGCCGTCCCTCGACGAACGCGCGCACCACCAGATCGGCGGTCGCATCCAGCTCGGCCGGCGTCCCCACCCACCGGATCGCGCCCTCGTACAGCATGGCGATCCGGTGTGCGATGCGGCGCGCGCTGGTCATGTCGTGGGTGATCACAACGCTCGTCACGCCTAGCTCCTCTTCCATCTTGCGAATCAGGCTGTCGATCACGGCGGTCGTGACCGGGTCCAGGCCGGTGGTCGGCTCGTCGTACAGCAGGTATTTGGGCCGGGTCGCGATCGCCCGCGCCAACCCGGCGCGCTTGCGCTCCCCACCCGAAAGCTCGGAGGGTAGCCTGGATCCGTATCCCTCCAGCTCGACGGCGGCCAGCGACTCCTCCACGCGCTGATCGATGCCCCCCTCATCCATCTCCGGCATGCGCCGCAGCCCCATGCCCACGTTCTCCGCTACGGTCATGGAGTCGAACAACGCCGCGAACTGGAAGACGTAGCCGATCGCCCTGCGCATGGCGTCCAACTCCAACTGATCCATCTCGCCGACGAGACGGCCGTCCACGGTGACTGTGCCCCGGTCCGGCTCGAGCAGGCCGACGATGGACTTGAGGAGCACGGACTTGCCGGCGCCCGAGTAGCCGATCACGGCGATCGTCTCGCCCTCGCGCACGTCCAGGTCCACGCCCGCCAGCACGCGCTTGGACCCGAACGCCTTGTGCACTTCGCGAATCTCGATGCTCACGCCGCCACCCCTACAGCAGCGCCGCCGCCCAGAAGGCGTCGAGCACTAGGATCACCATGGCCGAGACCACCACCGTGCTGGTCGTCGCCGTGCCCACGCCTTCGGCGCCGCCCCGGGTGTGGAAGCCGAAGTAGCAGCCGATGGCGGTGATGACGAAGCCGAACGAGGAGGCCTTGAGGAGCGAAAACCTGATGTCGAACGGCTCGAAGAACAGCCGCAGTCCCTTCACGAACTCGGCGGAGGTCATGTCCAGCAGGTTCAGAGCCGTGATCCAGCCGGCGAGGATTCCCACGGCGTCGGCGAACGCGACCACGACCGGCAGCATCAGCGTGCCGGCGAGCACGCGCGGGACGACCAGGTAGGCGTACGGGTTGTAGGCCAGCGTCTCGAGCGCGTCGATCTGCTCGGTGACGCGCATCGTGCCGAGCTCGGCGGCGATGTTGGCGCCGATGCGGCCCGCCAGTACGAGCGCCACCAGGACCGGGCCGAGCTCCAGGATCATCGTCTTCTGGACCAGCGCGCCGACGAAGTAGAGCGGCACCGCGCCGGTGAACGTGTAGGACGCCTGGAGCGCCAGCACGATGCCGGTGAACGCCGCGATGAACACGCCGATGGGGATCGAGTCGACCCCGATGCGGGTCATCTGATCGGCCAGGAGCCGCAGCCAGGTGCGGGTATCGGGGAGTGCACGCCCCGCGCGGGCTGCGAAGGCGCCGAACCGGCCGAAGCCGCCGGCGACGTCCGTGGCGGACCGACCGAGCCAGGCCGTCGAGTCCAGCAGGAAGCGCTTCACGCACCCATCATAGCCGGAGCCCGAAATGGCTGTCTACCCCGGCGCGCGGGCGATCGGCCCTTGGCGGGCGGCTTCGGGGGCCCCTACGTTGGCCGCGCATTCACCTTTCCTGCCCACCGGTAGCGCATGGCCCGAGACCGCGAACGCGAGGTGCCCTGGGGCGGCTTCCTGCTCATCGCCGCGCTCGCCGGCGTGGCCCTCGCGATCTTCTTCTACAACGACATCCAGCGCGTCGTGCGCGGAACGTACGTGGTGGTCGCGGCGCTCCCCGAAGGGGGCGGCGTACGGCCGGGGGCGCCTGCGTGGGTCGCCGGGCGCGAGAGCGGCCGCGTGACGCGCGTGGACCTGCTGCGCGCCACCGACGTGCGCACCGGCGGCATCGTGGTCGAGGTGGAGTTTCCGGCGTCCATTCGCGACGTGCTGCGCGCCGGCAGCACCGCGCGCCTCGCGGCGGCGAGCCCGACCGCCGGCGACATCATAGAGTTTCTTCCGGGGCCCGGCGCCGAGCTCACTCCGGCGGACACCGTCTGGGGGGTCGCTCCTTCGAGCAGGCCCGAGGAGGTCGTGGCGCAGCTCGGCGCTCTGGCACGGGGGATGCGCGACTTGTTCGGCCAGGTGCAGACCGTGGCCGATGCCGGCGCAGAGCGCCTCGAGCGCCTCGACCAATTGGGGGAGCAGGCCGGCGACGTCGGCGTGCTGCTCGACCGCTTCCTGGAAACGGCCTCCCGCGCCGCGGCCAGGCGGACCGAGCTCGCCGGTGACCTGGAACAGCTCACCGAGGGGCTCGGACGAATGGGAACTCTTCTGGCCGACGCCCGGGAGGCGCTGCGCGGGCCGGAAGCACACAGGGCCGAAATGAGGGCGCTGCGCGAAAGCCTGCCCGCTTCCATCGAGGTGGTGCGGACCCGACTCGAGGCACTTGCGACGGCGCTGGACGACCCCAACGGCGCCCTGTCACGGCTGCAGAGCGACGGCGCTCTGTGGCGCGCGTTGGAGGCCGCCCGGGCTGAGGCCGATGCATTGATCGCGGAGCTGTCGGCGCATCCCGGCCGCGCGTTCTGAGCCGGACTACCCGCTCCCGGCGAGCGGGATGAGCATCGTCACCGTGGTGCCCTCTCCCACCTTCGAGCGGAGCTCGAAGCGGCCGCCGTGGGCCTCCACGACGTCCCGAGCGATCGGGATGCCGAGCCCCATGCCCGTGCGCTTGCTCGTGACGAACGGCTCCAGTACGCGGCGTACCTGGTCGGGGGGGATACCGGGTCCCTCGTCCGCGATCCGGATGAGCGCATCGCCCCCGCGCCGGCCCGCGGACACCCGCAGGCGGCCCTGCCCGCTCATCGCCTCCAGCGCGTTGCCGATTACGTTGTCGAGCGCCTGATGCAGCATGTGGCCGTCGGCGTGGACCCACAGCCCGTCGTCGATCGCCAGCTCGGGCGGCGCCGAATCGGGGCGGGCGGCGAGGGCCCCTCGCACGGCGTCCTCCAGCAGCGGGGCGAGCGCCATCGGCGTCGGGGTGATCTGCCTAGCCTGTCCCGAGGCATACGCGGACAGGTCGTGCAACAAAGCGGATACGCGGCCGGCCGCCGCGCTGATCTCGTCCGCCGCCTGCCTGCGCTCTACCGGCTCGGTCAGCGTGGCGTCCTCGCCGAGCAGCTCGCCCTGCATGAGGATCGTCGCGACGGGGTTCTTCACCTGGTGCAGAATGCGGGCGGACGCGACTCCCATCGCCGCCAGCCGCTCGGCCTCGACCTTGGCGCGCACTGCGCGCCTAACGAGCGCGTAGGCCACCCCGATCGCCGCGCCGACCACCATCAGCACTACGACGACGTTGACGATCAGCAGAAGCTGCGTGCGGGCCAGGTCTTCAGCAGGCATGCGCGAGCACGCTGAGCGTTTGATCCAGACTCATCGCCTACCCGGAGGCGCCCTCGAACACCTCCCGCAGACCGGCCCCGGGCAAGACGACGCCGGTCCCGTCGGCCCCCTGTGACGAGCGCCCCAGCTTCCGCATCAGCAGGATAAGCACGACCGCCTGCGCCACGTACCTGGAGGTCATCAGCACGTACTGCGTAGTCCATATGGCGCTGGCTCCCTCGATTCCGAGCCCGGAGTAGAAGACCTCGACGATCGGGATGAGCATCTGGAATGCCGTCCAGATCGCCAGGTAGGCCGCCAGGTGTCCTCCGAGCCGCGGCAGTCGCCCGAGCAGGTACGCGGACACCACCAACGCGAACAGCGCCAGGCTGAGCAGGTCGAGAGGCCGCTGCGAGTCGAGGAGCACCTGGTAGTCTCCGACCGCGCCGCGGGCCAGGCCGATCGCGAAGAGCCCACCGGCAACGGCCAGGGCCGCGACGGCAACCGTGGCGACCCGAGTTCCCCTCAGAAGGAGGAAGGCGATCCCCGCCGGAACGGCCGCCGCCATGGTGGAGTTGGCCAGACCCATGGCCGACCACAGCTCCCGCGGATGTACCCGAGCCGGGTGGCCGCGCGGCACGTCCAGTAGCCACACCCACGCATCGATCGCGAGATTCGTAACCGCCGCGAACGCCGCGACGATGCCCAGGCCGATCCACGCCTTACGCAGCTGTGGGTCGAGCGCTCCGCCGCGCAGCAGCAGGAGCACCACGATCCCCCCAACCACGACGAAGCGACTGGCGTGCGTGACGATCTCCAGAATCAGCCGGATCACTCAGGCCCTCCCGGTGTCATGGCCAGGTTCCGTCCTATGGACCGCCCGGAGGATCTCCGGAGTCATCATCGATCGAGTACGTTACCGTTTCACCACCCGGCATCTCGTAGTCGACCTTCACCCGCTTGATGCGGCCGTGCGGGTCATCGATCGCGACTTCGAAATCCACGTGCGGGTTCGTCGACCTGACCGCCGTTCTCACCTTGCGCCCCGGCCACTCCTTCGGTCTCTCCGGGTTGATGAACATGTCGTACATCGCCTTCTTGCCCTTCTTGGCCTTGCGCGAGACCCGGATCTTCTTCAGCCAGTCGGGTTGGTAGGAGACCGTATAGCTGACGCCCTTCTGATCCTTGCCTCTTCCAGACTTGTTCCTGCGCGGCATCGCGGACTTGTTCTTGCGCGGCATGGCGTGCTCCAATGCGGAGGGGTTGGCAGGGGTGCCAAAGATCCGGGCGGCGAGCCGACCGTGTCAAGCCACGGCACGGTTCTGGCGACGACATGACGCCTCAAACCGACGGGACGCCGAACTCGGGACCCTTGACGCACTTCGGCGGGTTCTACTAAACTAGCAACATCATCCACAAAAGGCAGCCTACCGAAATCAGGTGAGGGCCCCCGCCGGCCCCCTTTTAAGGTCTGCTCGACAAGCAACCATCGCCCACGGAACCGGGCATCCAGGTGTCGCACTCGCGCGACGTCTCCGGTCCGTACCCAACCTCCAAGGAGTTTTGGAGTGGACATCGCAGAATTGAAAAGCAAGTCGGTCGCCGAGCTGCACGAGATGGCCGAGGAGTTGAAGATCTCCAACTATTCGGGCCTCCGGAAGCAGGACCTGATCTTCCGGATCGAGCAGAACCTCCTGGACGGCGAGGTCGTGCTGCGCGCCGAAGGCGTGCTGGAGATCCTCCCCGAAGGCTACGGGTTCCTTCGCTCCCAGGACTGGAACTACCTGTACGGACCCGACGACATCTACGTCAGCCCCTCGCAGATCAAGCGCTTCGACCTGCGCACCGGCGACACCGTGATGGGTCAGGTGCGACCGCCCAAGGACGGCGAACGCTACCTGGCTCTGCTCAAGGTGGAGGCGGTCAACGGCGACGATCCCGACCTGGCGAAGCACCGGATCGCCTTCGACAATCTCCGGCCGAGGTACCCGGAGAGCCGGCTCCAACTGGAGAACAAGGCTGGGGACATATCCATGCGGCTCATGGACCTGATGTCTCCGATCGGCATGGGGCAGCGAGGCCTGATCGTCTCCCCGCCCAAGGCCGGTAAGACCATGATCCTCCAGAAGATTGCCAACTCCATCATTGAGAATCACCCGGATGTCCACCTGATCGTGCTGCTGATCGACGAGCGGCCCGAAGAGGTGACGGACATGGAGGAGCACGTCGCCGGCGAGGTGATTTCCTCCACGTTCGACGAGCCCGCCGACCGGCACACGCAGGTGGCCGAGATGGTGCTGGAGAAGGCCAAGCGCCTGGTTGAGCACGGCAAAGACGTGGTGATCCTGCTCGATTCCATCACCCGCCTCGCGCGCGCCTACAACGTGACCGTGCCGCACTCCGGGAAGATCCTGTCTGGTGGCGTGGACGCACACGCGCTGCACAAGCCCAAGCGCTTCTTCGGCGCCGCGCGCAACATCGACGAGGGCGGCTCGCTGACCATCATCGCCACCGCGCTGATCGAAACGGGGTCGCGCATGGACGAAGTGATCTTCGAGGAGTTCAAGGGCACCGGGAACATGGAGGTGGTGCTGGACCGCCACATCGCCGACAAGCGCATCTTCCCGGCCATCGACATCAACCGCTCCGGCACGCGCAAGGAAGAGCTGCTGCTGGACGAAGGCGAGCTCAACCGGGTCTATCTCCTGCGCAATTTCCTGGGCGACATGCCCGCTGCGGAAGCGCTGGAGTTCCTGCTCGAGCGCATGAAGCGGGTAGAGAACAACCAGGAGTTCCTCGACAGCATGGCCAAGGCCGGCTGACGCGGGCGTCGCCGCGAAGACTCCTACAATCTGGAGCGGCGCTCGACCAGTAGCATGAGCGCCGCCTTCTGCGCCGGAGACGGCTCGCCCGGCACCCGCAGGGGGGTCACGGGCGCGCCCCGCTCCTGGGGGATATGCAGCAGGAGAGCGCCGTCGGCGGACTCCCGCCCCTCCATGTCGAGCGCCACCTCGCGGCCCGGTCCGGCGGCGCGCGCCAGCAGCCGGGCGTAGTCCAACCAGGCCGCGAGGGGTTCGAGCGACCCGTCGGCCACGCCGGGCACCAACACCTCCTGATAGTGGCGCACCGCCTCGGCGAACGCCGCGCTGCCCTTGAGCGTCCTCAGGCGCGCCCGAAGCGCCTCACGTGGATCGGCCACGCCGCCTTCCTCCAGCGCCATCGCCAGCCTCCGGTCGGCTTCATCCTGCATGTCGTAGCGCTCCGCCTGCGGATCATCGCGTGTTCTACGAGCCTGCAGCCTGCGGCCGGGACTGGACGCGGTCAAGCCGCCCGGCCATGTTGAGGATCCTATCCCCGACACCGGATACCCGATGCGCGTGCCCCCGCCGTTCCCGAGCCCCGGCGACCCCATGAGGTCGACCGCGGACGCCCTGGAGCTCTCGTGGGAAATGTTCGGCGAGTTGTGCCGCGCGCTGGCGCTGAGAATAGCGCGATCCGGGTACCGGCCGGACATCGTCGTCGGCATCGCAAAGGCCGGCGTGATTCCCGGGGCCGTCGTCGCGTCCATGCTGCGAGCCGACTTCTTCTCGCTCAAGGTGACCCGCTACGCGGACCTGAGCGAGCGCATGGACCGGCCGGAGATTCTCAGCGAAGCGCCGTTGCGTGCGCGCGGCCGCTCGGTCCTTCTGGTCGACGAGATCTGCACCAGCGGCGAGACCCTGCGGGTGGCCAGCAACGCGCTGCGCGCCGTAGCGCCGTCCGAGATGCGGACCGCCACGAGCATCGTCAAGGTGAACGGCCACCGCCCCGACTACTTCGCGCTCGAGACCGACGCCGAAGTCGTGTTCCCCTGGGACCGCCAGGTGATCGGTGATGACGGCACGCTGGAGCTGAACCCGCTGTACCGGGACATCATCGAGTAGGCTTCGGGCGAGGCCGAATCTGGCACGCTGATCGGCGACCCTTGATCGGTGTCCGGTATGCCCCGCGCGCCTGATCTCTCCCCACAAACCTCTTGACAGGTTGTCGGTCCCGGATTCGCGTCCGCCACGTTTCCGCGGAAACGTCCCTGGGGCGACGACGCCGCGTGTCCCCGGCCCACGGCGCGTCCAGCCGCCTGCACGGCGCGTCCAGCCGCCCCCCCCCCGGCAAAGTCGTCCCAAACTCCTATTGACAGTTTTCGGGGCTCGAAGTCGAGGACGGCCGGGACCTCCCTCTACGCCGCCGCCTCCGAGGCCTCGCCGGGCACCTGACGCTCGGCGCCCCTTCGTCCCTCTCCGCGGCATCTCCGAACCCCGGATCGGCCCGCAGCAGGCCGCACAGAGCCTCGGCGAATGGCCCCGTATATTGGTTGTATGCGTTTGCGGAGTAACGACTTGGGTCGGACAGGGAGGGTACGGGCGATGTATTTGGCGAATGCGGAGCGGGTGGCGGTCGACGGCGCGCAGGTGGTACAGGATCGGGGGGCGTACGTGGCGCAGGGCCGGGGCGCGTACACGCGCCGGGGCGCGAACGAGCGACGGCTGTGGCTGGTGCGCGAGGGGTCGGCCGAGGGCGATGAGGACGTCGAGCCCGAGGACGAGCTCTTCATTCTTGGTGAGCGCTGCGCGGAGACCTATATGCGGGCCGACGCGCTGCAGTACGAGGCCATGGTCCTGCTCGCCGAGTACGACGAGCGCGGGGGCTGGCAGGATACCTGCTTTGCTGGAACCGCCGAGTGGCTCGCGTGGCGCATCGGCATCAAGCCCGGCGCGGCGCGCGAGCGGCTGCGCACGGCGCGGGCGCTGCGCGAGTTGCCGCTGACCTCGGCCGCGATGCGCGACGGCGAGCTGTCGTTCACGAAGGTGCGCGCGTTGACGCGCGTCGCGCGGCCGGAGAGCGAGGAGGCGCTCCTGGAGTTCGCGCGCTCGTGCTCGGCGGCGAGGCTCGAGGCCAAGCTGCGGGGCTGGACGACCGACTCCGTGCAGCAGGAGGCCGACGCCGAGGCCCGCCGGCACCTCACCCGCACCTTCTCGGTCTTCCCCGACGACGACGGCATGTAC
>JBDLIA010000059.1 GCA_039715185.1 Gemmatimonadota bacterium | reverse complement strand
GCGCGTGGCCTTCACCGTTTCAGAGCTGGGCCGGCTGCTCCCCTCCGACACCTCCCTGGAGTTCAGCGCCGAGTTCTCGTCGGTCGTGGCGTACGGAGAGTGCGAGATCGTCGACGAGCGAGCGGAGGCGACGTGGGCCCTGGAGGCGATGCTGGTAAAGTACGCTCCGCACCTGCGCATGGGCGACGACTACCGCGCCCCCGTCCCGGAGGAACTCGAGCGTACCACGGTGCTGCGGATTCGCGTGGACAGATGGGCCGGCAAACACAAGGAGGTCGAGGCCGACTTTCCCGGCGCGTACCGTTACGAAGACGTGGTAGCGGGCTAGCGGTTACTGCCGCCCAAGGCGAGAAAGGCGGGAGGCGACACGCGGGACGCGGGCCAGGAGCAGGAGCGCTACGGCGGCAATGGCCAGGATGGGCGTGGGCTCGTCGGCGCGGACGTTCCAGTAGTAGTGAACGACCGCCAGCACGGCAACGACGTAGACCAACCGGTGCAGGCGCACCCAGTTCCTGCCCAGCCTGCGGATCCAGCCCTTCGTGGACGTCACGGCCAGGGGCACCAGCAGAAGGAACGCCAGGAAGCCGACGGTGATGAACGGCCGCTCGGCGATGTCCTCCCAGATGTAGTCCCACGCGAAAAACTGATCGAGCACGAGGTAAGTGAGGAAGTGCAGCGAGACGTACAGAAAAGCGAAGAGCCCCAGCGAGCGGCGAGCGCGAATGAGTTGGTTGAATCCGGTCAGCCGCCTGGTGGGGGTGAGCGCGAGCGTGACGAGGATGAGCACGATGGCCCAGCGCCCGAAGTGCAGGATCAGCGCTTCGATGGGGTTTGCGCCCAGCCCCGTCCCCAGCCACCGGTAGCCAAGCAGGGCAAGTGGGAGCAGCCCCAGGACCCACGCCGCGACCCGGACCGCCAGCGCGGCGCGCCGGGCGGACCGGGCGGGATCGGTCAGTACCACCTCCGCAGGTCCAGTCCGCGGTACATGGGCGCGACCTGCGAGGCGTAGCCGTTGAAGGGCAGCGTGGGCCGCTTGCGGAACTCCCCGATGCGCCGCTCGCGCGCCTGACTCCACCGGGGGTGGTCCACCTCGGGATTCACGTTGGCGTAGAAGCCGTACTCGTTGGCCGCCATCGCCGACCAGGTCGTGTAGGGCATGTCCTCCACGAACTCCATGCGGACGATGGACTTGATGCTCTTGAACCCGTATTTCCACGGCACGACGAGACGCAGCGGCGCCCCGCTCTGATTCGGCAGATCGCGCCCGTATAGTCCGGTGGCGAAGATCGTCAGCGGGTGTCGCGCCTCGTCCAGTCGCAGCCCCTCACGGTACGGCCAGTCGAGGATGCGGCCGCGCTGCCCCGGCATCTCCGTCGGCCTCACCACCGTTGTGAACGCGACGTACTTGGCGGCCGAGGTGGGCTCGGCGCGGTCGATTACCCGGCTCACCGGGAACCCGCGCCACGGAATCACCATGGACCACGCCTCGACGCAGCGGAGGCGGTAGACCCGGTCCTCCAACTCGTGGGGCCGGAGAAAGTCCTCCAGATCGTACGCACCCGGCTTGGCGCAGTGACCGGCGACCTCGATGGTCCAGGGTCGCGGCTTGAAATCCCCGGAGTTGCGATACGGGTCGCCCTTGCCCGTCCCGAATTCGTAGAAGTTGTTGTACTGGGTGACGTCCTCGAACGGCGTGAGCTCCTCCTGTCGCGGCGCGCGCGCCGGGAATCTCCCCTGTGCGCTGGCCGCTTCGGCCTCCGCCTCGGCCGCCGCCCCTACCAGCGCGGGCGCCAGGGCTCCGGCGATGCCGAGCCGGGCGGCGTCCGCCATGAAGCTTCGCCGATTCAGATAGACGTCCTCCGGAGTAATCTCGGAGGACGTAATGTCGTCGGGCTTCCGGATCAACATGGGCACCGTCGCTGACGGGGTTCGCTGAGCACTCCTGAATACGTCCATCGGCGCGCATGGGTTCCGGCCGATTTGAAACCTGCGCCGCTACGCGGTGTCTCACTCGCGTGCCACGGCCCGTTCAGCGACGTGGCAAAGCCCGCCGCCCGGAGACAGAGCCCTCATAATGCATAGAGCACTAGTCAGGATTGTAGTGGCCGCGGCGTTCCCCGCGCTTGTCGCCGCCGCGTGCGGAGACTCCGGCGTCGAGCTCCCACCCGAAGATACGGGGCTGGAGTACGGCGGCGGCAGCTTCGCCCAGCAGATCAACGTGAACGGGATCGCGCGCAGCTACCTGGTGGTGGTGCCGGCGGGCGCCACGCCGGGAGTTCCGGCGCCCATCGTGTTCGTGTACCACGGCAACCAGCAGGCCCCCGAGAACGTGCGCGCGATGAGCGAGTTGGACGACATCGCCGGCGCCGCCGGATATCTCGTGGTCTATCCGCTCGGTTTCGACCTGCGCTGGAAGGTCCTGGACGAGCTCGACCCCCAGAATCTGAGCGATATCGACTTCACCCTGGCAATGCTCGACCGCGTCGCGAGCGACATCGACATCGACCGGAACCGCGTCTACGCCACCGGTTTCTCGAACGGCGGCCAATTCGTGCACCGCCTCGGGTGTGAGTTGCCCGAGACGCTCGCGGCGATCGCTCCGGTCGGTTCGACGTTCACGATCGCCGTGCGGGATCGCTGCCAGCAAACCGATCCCATCCCGGTGGTGATCTTCCTGGGCGACCAGGACGACCAGTTCCCCTGGGCGGGTTCCACTGTGGGGAACGACGGCACGGTGAGCGCAGAGGACAATCTGGACTACTGGGTAGACGCCAACGGCTGTGGCATCGTGCGCGACCGCACGGGCCTGCCGGACGTCGACACGGGCGACGGCACGACGGTCTCGGTGTACTCCCATTCCGGCTGCAGCGAAGGCGCGGACGTGCGCATGTTTCGCGTTCGAGAAGGGGGGCATACCTGGCCGGGCTCCCCGTTCGGAGGCAACGCGACCGCCGGTCTGCAGACCAACGACATCTCCGCCACCCAGGAGATGATCGACTTCTTCGACGCGCATACCCTACGCTAGAAACGTCGCTCCCGACGGCCCCGTTCGTCCTTGGCGCCGAACGGACCGAACATTACCTTGCCGGCCGACGCGCAAGGATTGCTTCGTGCATCACTCAGGGATAGAGGGCACGGGCTTCAAGTCACTCGGCGAGGGGGAGCGCGTGGAGCTCGACATCGTAGAGGGAGAAAAAGGCCCGTCCGCGCAGAACGTCGCGCGCCTGGGCTGAGACCGAGCCGCATGTACGCTGACTGGGGCCGTGCCGGTTTGTTCCGGCGCGGCCCTTTCCGCGTCCGGGAGGGTGGGCGATGAAGCGCCTGGCGCTGCCGCTCGGCCTCGGAGCCGCGGCCATCACGTGGATCCTCCCGGCGCCGGCCGGCATGCCCCCCGCGGCATGGACCTGCGCCGGCGTGGCCGTCTTGATGGCAGTCTGGTGGGTCACCGAGGCGGTCCCTCTGCCGGCCACCGCGCTGGTGCCTCTGGTCGCCTTCCCCTGGCTCGGCCTCGCGTCGATGAGAGACGCCGCGGCGCCCTTCGCCAACCCGGTCATATTCCTGTTTCTGGGCGGTTTCATCATCGCCGCGGCGCTGGCCCGATGCGGTCTGCATCGCAGGATCGCGCTGGCCATCGTCGCGGCCTCGGGCACCGGACCCAAACGCCTCGTCGCGGGCTTCATGATCGCGACGGCGTTTCTGAGCATGTGGGTCTCGAACACCGCCACGGTGCTCATGATGGTGCCTATCGCCGGGTCCGTTCTGGCGCTCTCGCCTCAGGCCGGTGAGGCGGACGAAACCGACGGCGAAGCGTCCGATGCGCTCGCCGTGGCGCTCCTGCTCGGCGTGGCCTACGCGGCCAACATCGGGGGCATGGGCACGCTGATCGGCACGCCCCCCAACGCGCTGCTCGCGGGCTTCATGGACGAGGCGTACGGCGTGCGCGTCGGCTTCGTCGAGTGGATGATGATCGGGGTCCCGTTGTTGGTGGTCGCGCTGCCGATCACCTGGCTCGTGCTCACGCGGGACGTGGGCTCCGCCTCGGCTCCTTCGGTACACGCGATCGCGCATGCGCGCGCCCCGCTGGGGCCGCCGACACGGGCGGAGCGGTTCGTGGGAGCGATTACCGCGGCCACCGCGCTCGCCTGGATCACGCGGCCGGTCCTCGCGCGCTGGATCCCCGGCCTCAGCGACGCCGGCATCGCCGTGGCCGGGGCGTTGACGCTGTTCGTCGTGGCGGGCTGGAGCCGCCGGCCGGACTCCTGGCTCGATTGGGACGACGTGGAGGCCCTGCCCTGGGGGGTGCTGATCCTGTTCGGCGGCGGGCTGTCGCTGTCGGCGGTGATTCAATCCAGCGGCCTGGCGGACTGGATCGGCGGCACCTTCGCGGGCACGAGCGCTTGGCCGTTGGTAGCCGTCGTCGCCGCGGTCACGACGGTGATCATCTTCCTCACCGAGTTGACCAGCAACACGGCCACGGCAGCGGCGTTCCTTCCGGTCGCGGCGGCCGTGGCCGTGGGCATGGGTGCCGACCCCATCCTGCTCGCAGCGGCCGTGGCCCTGGCCGCCAGCGGCGCCTTCATGATGCCGGTGGCGACGCCCCCCAACGCGATCGTCTACGGAACGGGCCGGGTCCCCATCGGCCGGATGATTCGCGCGGGCATCCTGCTGAACCTGTTGTTCATCGTCCTCGTCACCGCGACGGTCCGCCTCCTGGGACCGTTCCTGGCTTGACGCCCGGCGAGGGCGGAGTCGAGATAGAAGCCGTCTGCCTCTACTCCAGCGCGGCCACCGTGAGCGACTCCACGTGCAGGTCCAGCCGGTGGTTCACACGCAAGCCCACGATGCCATCGGTACGCAGGTAGTCGGGCCGCTCGATCCGCTGCACCTCCTGGCCGTTCACGTAGAACGCCAACTCGCTGGCGCCGACCTCGACGGCAAGGGTGTTCGCGACGGATCCCTCGGCCGAGCCGTGCACGATCGCTTCGTTCTCGGTCCAGGGGACGATGGTGTGGGTTTCGGCCCCCGCGCGGTGCTTGACCAGGTACCGGCCGTCCTGGCGGATCAGGAAGTACAGATAGTCCTGATCGTCCTCCGTCAGATTCGACCCCCCCATGAAGACGCCGAAAGCCTCGGCGCGCCGGGACGGTCTCGTGAGATGGATCTTGGACTCCACGCGATACGCGCCGGAAGCGTGATGGGCGTCGGACCACATGATGGCGGCCGGCCCGGTGGTCACGTGCCAGCCGGGCTCCATGAGGCGCAACGACACGTCGGCGGCCTGCTCGCCCGGCTTGTCCAGGCGCAGTGACCAACCCGGCGGAAGCTCTACGGCCTCCTCGCTTTGGGCCTGATCGTCGTCATCGTCCTGGTCGTCCTGTGCTGATACCGGGACCGCGATGAGAAGCGCCAGGATGATCGGCAGGCTGGCGGGAACTCGCATGGGCAACTCCATCAACTGCGGGTCGCTACAGGTCTCCGAGGGAAGGATCGCTCAACGACGCGGCGCACGCCAGACCACCGGCGCTCGGCGCAGGATCAGCGCGACGCCGCCGCGGCGGCCTCCGGTTCGGCCAGCAGGCGACGTACCGCGCGCTCCAGCGCGACCTCCGGGAAATAGCCGAACACGCGATGGCGGATGCGACCCTCGCGGTCCAGCAGCAGGCTCGTGGGCAGGCCCCGGAGGCCGCCAGCCGCGCGCACGGACTCCGCGGTGGCGAGCGCCACGGGATAGGTTACGCCGCGCGCCCGCGCGTAGTCCGCCATGGCCTGCCGAGTCGCGTCCCGCGACAGGCCGACGATGAGGAATCCGCGCGCGCCGTGGCGCTCGTAGACGTCCTGAAAGCCGGGCATCTCGACCCGGCACGGCCCGCACCAGGACGCCCAGTAGTTGACCAGAACCACGCGGCCGCGCAGGTCGGAGATGCGGATGGCGTCGCCGTCGGCGGTGACTACGCTGAAATCGGCCAGGACCTCTCCGTCGCCGGCCTCCAATCCGGTGGCCGCGGCGATCTGGGGCCAGAAGCGGACGAGCGCGAAGGCCAACACGCCGACCCACAGCCCGTTCTCGATCCACCAGCCCAGGCCCCGTTTGCGTCCACTCTCGCTCATGCTCGCACAACCCCGCAGCGGCTCGCTTTGATCCCGCGTCTTGTGGCGCGGGCCGTCCGGGCCTAGCGTTTTCGCAGGTCGACACGCCACGCGCCCGCGCTGTTCGAGCTCACCTACGCATGGGAGTCCCGCGCCGATGATCAGATGGAATGGACGCATCCTGGCCGCATCCGCATCCACCTTGCTGGTGCTCACTACGTCCTGCACTCCGGGAGACGACGCCGACACGGCCGCGAGCGACGGCGAATCCGTCGAGTCGCCCCGGGCAGCCGCGGACGCGGCCGAGCCGCAAGACGCCGACGGGTTTCTGGACCCCAACACCGCGACGCTCGAGGCGCTCGCCGCCGCGGGCCTCGGCGAAGTCGCGGCCGCGGCCCTGGTCGAAGCGCGACCGCACGAGGGCATGGCCACCCTCGACGCGCTTCTCGCCGAGCATCTGGACGGCGCAGCGCGCGAGGACCTCTACGAGCGGCTCTGGATCCCCATCGACTTGAACTCGGCGAGCCGCGACGAGATCCTGCTGATCCCCGGCGTCGGCGAGCGCATGGCCAATGAGTTCGATGAGTATCGACCCTATCGGGCCATCGAGGAGTTCAGGCGCGAGATGGGCAAGTACGTCGACGAAGAGGAGGTCGCGCGCCTGGAGCGCTACGTGAGCCTGAGGTAGCGACGGTGTCGGCCGAGCCACGGGCGGCCCGCTCGCGAGCGCTGATCGGCCTCTTCCTGTTCGGAAGCACAGGTACGCTGGCGGAGCTCCTCCTCATGGAGCACCTCGATTCTGTCACCCAGTGGCTGCCGATCGCGGTCCTCGGCGCGGGCGTGCTCGCCGCCGCGTTCCTGCTGGCTGACCGCTCACTCGCGCGGCGCACCTGGGCGCCACTCATGGCGGTCTTCATCGCCACCGGGCTGGTGGGCATCGGGCTCCACCTGTACGGCAACCGGGCGTTCGAGCTCGAAGTCGATCCGGCCTCGAGAGGCATGCAGCTGTTGCGGGAGACGCTCATGGGCGCGACCCCGGCCATCGCCCCCGGGGGCCTGGCGTTCCTGGGACTCCTGGGTCTCCTCGCGGTCCGGCCGGGGTCCTCATCGCGAAGCGGGACGCCGTGAACGCCGGACGCGCCAGGGCGATCACCGGCGTCATCCTGGCCACCCTCACGCCGGCGACCGCCTTCGGGCAAGACGTGCGCGGATCGGTGACGTCGCAGGCCGAGGGGAAGCCCGTCCCGGGAGCGTTCGTGTCGCTCCTGGATGCGCGCGGCGAGCCGGTCGCGAGCTTCCTGACAGACGCCGAGGGGACCTTCCGCCTGCGCGCGCGCTCGGCCGGCGAGTATGCGCTGCGCGTGCGCATGATCGGCTTCAGTACCTTCACGGCCCCGTCCTTCCAGCTGGCCGCGGGCGAAGCGCGCGTCGTGCCGCTCACCCTCTCGACGGAGCCCATTTCGCTCGCAGGGATCACGGTAAGCGGGGAACGCGTGTGCAGATTCGACGCCGCGGAGGCCGCGGGCGCCGCGGCGCTTTGGGACGAAGCGGCCAAGGCGTTGGAGGTGCTGTCGTGGACGGACGCGGCGGATGTGCTCTCTTTTCGCATCGAGCTGACCCGCCGGGTGACCGAGCGCGGCACGGGCCGGTTCATCCAGCAGGACACCGACACGGTAGAGTCGGTCGGGGCCAGGCCGTTCGCGGTGGGCGACGCCGAGACCCTCTTCGAGCTCGGCTTCGTACTCCCCGGGGCGGATGGAGGGGCCGTGTACTATGGTCCCGACGCGGAAATGCTCCTGTCGGAGCGCTTCCTGGAGACGCACTGCTTCCGCACGAAGCGAAAGGACGATGAGATCGGCCTCGAGTTCGAGCCGAAGCCGGACCGCGGAGTCACCGACCTGAAAGGCGTACTCTGGCTGGACCAGCGCACCGCCAGGCTCCTGAGGGTGGAGTTTTCGTTCGCTGGAGGGCGCGCGGTCACGACGGGCGCCGGCGGCGACGTCGAGTTTCGCCGCCTGGCGGATGGCCGCTGGATCATCCAGCGGTGGCGATTGCGAGCCCCGATCGTGAGCGGCGACCCCTTCTCGGGTCGCGGATCCAGGCTCCTCGGCCACGAGGAGGCCGTAGGCGAGGTGGTGGAGGTGAGCGCGGCGACTACCCGTCTGCGGCGACCGCGCTGAGCCGCGACACCGCCTCCTCGAGCTGGGCGTCGGACAGGTAAGGCGCGGGCCCGAGGCGCAGAATATCGCCGCGGGCGTCCGTCCAGACGCCGCGCCGCCTCAACGCGCGCGACAGCCGATCGGCGTCCCCTATGCGCACCGCCAGAAAGCCCGCCAGCTCTCCCATTTCGGGCGATTCGGGCTCGCGCGGCAGCGACACGAGCCCGGCCAGCGACCCCGACCCGCACAGCCGCGCGAGCAACCCGACCTGGTGCCGGCTCACTTCCCGCAGGAACGCCGGGGTCAGATCCAGCGCCTCGAAGAAATCGAACACCGACGCCGCCCTGTAGTGCGCGGTCGGATCGAAGGTGGCGCCTCCCCAGCGGCCCGGCCCGGGCGCGTAAGGTATCTCGCCGGGCACCTTGGTACCGGCGCGCGCATCGAATTCGGCGAACCAGCCGGTGAAGGCCGGACGGAGGCTGAGTCCGGGAGGCGTCCTCAGAAACGCGTTTCCCTCGCCCAGTTGGCAGTACTTGTAGCCTCCACCCGTGACGAACGCGCGCTCCAGTCCCGCGGCAACGAGGTCGAACGGGACGATGTTGAGGTGATGGTAGGCGTCCACGAGGCAAGCGGCGCCGCGGGCCGCACACGCCTCCGCGACGGCGCGCAGATGAGGCACTATCTCAGCGCTCGCGAACAGGACCGAAGACACCATGGTGCAGGCGGTACGATCGTCCACCTCGGCGGCAACCCGCTCGGCCAGCGTGCCGACCGGACTCGACGCCACCTTCACCACCTCCAGGCCCTCCTCGGCCAGCCGGTCCAGTTGGCGTCGGATGCTGTGGAACTCGCCGTCCGTCGTGACGACTCGCGGGCGCGCCCTCAGGTCCAGCGCCGACAGAAGGCGGACGACCAGCTCGTGGGTGCTCGCCGCGAGCGCGATGTCGCCGTCCGGGTCGCCTAGCAGCCGCCGGTAACCCGCGCGCACGCGGTCGGCAACGCCGGCCACCAGATCCCACTTGTCGTCCACGTGCTCGGCGGCGTCCAGCCAGGCGCGCCGCTGCCCCTCGAACGCCACGTCCGGCCACGCCTGGTGCGAGTGCCCCGTGAGCAGGAGGCGCCGCGCCACGCGGAAGCGGCTGTAGTGCGGCGCCAGCGCGTTGGGAGACGCGAACAGCTCGGCCGGCGTCAACGGCGCCGACCCGCCAGCAGCGCCGCGCGCCACGACCTCGCTCACAGGCGCGCCCGAATCGCCCACAGATCGGGGAAGGCGGACCGGAACAGGGTCTTCCTGAGATACTCGGCGCCGCTCGAGCCGCCGGTCCCGGCCTTCGTCCCGATGGTCCGCTCGACCATCTTCACGTGCCGGTAGCGCCACTCCTGGATGCCTTCGTCGAGGTCTACCAGGCGCTCGCAGAGTTCGGCGTTCCTGGGGTCGGTCCGGTACAGCTCGACGAGCACCTCCTGGAGTTCCGGCGATTCCTCGATGGGGCCGGTCACGTCCCGATCGAGCTGCCCTGAAGGCACCGGGTACTCCTCGTTCGCCAGGTAGCTCAGGAAGGCGTCCCAGAGCGTGGGTGCAGCCCAGCGCTCCTCCAGCGCGGCGCGGCCGGCTCCCTCCGGCAGCCGTTCGATCGCGTCCCTGCTCTTCTGCCCCAACTCGAACTCCAGCTCGCGGAACTGGTGCGACTGAAAGCCGCTGCCGCTCTCCAGCCGCTCGCGAAAGGTCAGAAACTCGAGCGGCGTCATCGTCTCCAGGATGTCCAACTGCGCCACCAGCACCTTCAGGATCGTCAGCGCGCGCTTCAGCGTGTGCTGCGTCCTGGGCAGATCGCCTGATCTCAGCAGCCTCTTCACGTAGTCCAGCTCGTGCAGGACCTGCTTGAACCACAGCTCGTAGACCTGGTGGATGACGATGAACAGCATCTCGTCGTGTTCGGGCCCCTCCGAGCGCGGGTTCTGGAGCGCCAACAGCTCCGGAATCTTCAAGTAGTTGCTGTAGTTGACGGCCTCTCGAGCGGTCACGCGTCGGCCTCCCCCAGGTGCGCGCGCAGATCATCCGTCCACGCCCGCATGGTCGCGTCGTGGCCCATGATGAAGCGCGATACGAAACGAAAGATGGGGTTGTACACCGAGCCTTCCTCGGTCAGGACCAGGCGGGTCCCGGCGCCGTCAGGACTCAGCTCGTAGGTCCAGGTGCCGCCGAAGGGGAGATCGTCGTCCAGGATGCGCACCACCCAGCGGCGTCCAGGATCGCTTTCTTCCACGCCCATACTCATCCCGCCCCGCCCGGTAAACTCCCGCCATGCCCGGCGGCCGTCGCGATCCTGCAGCAGCGCCACCGAGTCGATGCCGCGCCGCCACGCGGGGTATTCCTCCACGCGTTCCATGGCGGCCCACACTTCGGGCGGCGCCGTCGCGTAGGTCACTTCGACGCTCGCCGCGTGGTCCCGGGGCAGGAAAAGACCCACCACGATGATGAGCGCGACGAGCGCGGCGATCACCATCAGGCCCCGAACCAGAAACTTCATTCTGACGCTCCTCCCCGTGTCGCCGTGAGCAACCGTGTGACCCGCCTGGAGCGCTACTCGGCCTCATCCCGAAAGCCCAGGCGGGGCGTGTAGCGCTGCACCGACTTGTAGGGGTCGGGCCACTCCAGGTCCCACCCGAGCGTGTACGCGGCGTGGCGCGTCCAGTATGGATCGTAGAGATGCGCCCGCGCGAGCATGCACAGGTCCGCGCGGCCCGCGGCGAGGATCGTGTTCACGTCCATGAAGGACGAGATGTTGCCGACCGCCATCGTGTGGATGCCCACCTCGTGGCGGATGCGGTCGCTGAAGGGCGTCTGGAACAGCCGCCCGTATTCGGGCTCCTGATCGGGTACCGTCTGGCCCGCGGACACGTCCACGATGTCGCAGTCGTGGTCCTTCAACAGGCGCGCCACCTCCACCGCGTCCTCGGGATTCATGCCCCTCGGCTTCCAGTCGACGGCGCTGATGCGCACCGACATGGGCTTGTGGGGGGGCCACACGGCGCGCACGGCGTCGAATACTTCGAGCGGGAAGCGCATGCGGTTCTCCAGCGAGCCGCCGAACTCATCGACGCGCTCGTTGGTGAGCGGCGAGATGAACGCGGCCAGCAGGTAGCCGTGCGCCATGTGCACTTCGAGCAGGTCGAAGCCGGCCGCGTGCGCGCGTTCGGTCGCGGCGACGTAGTCGGCCACGGCCTCGTCCATGTCCGCGCGGGTCATTTCCTGGGGCACCTGGTTGCGCGGAGTGTACGGAATGGGGGACGCCGAGATGAGCGGCCAGGCGCCGCCCTCCAGGGGCGCCTCCTCGCCTCCGTCCCACAGCGCCTGGGTGGCTCCCTTGCGGCCGGCGTGTCCGAGCTGTATGCCGATCCTGGCGCCGCTGTTCTCGTGCACGAACCGCACTATCCTGCGCCACGCGTGGGCGTGTTCGTCCCGGTACAGGCCGGCGCACCAGGGGGAGATCCGGGCGTCCGCGCTGACGTCGGTCATCTCCGCCATGACCAGCCCCGCGCCGCCCACCGCCCTACTCCCTATGTGCTGGAGGTGCCAGTCGCCCACGGTGCCGTCGTCCGCCAGGTACTGGCACATGGGCGACACCACCACGCGGTTCTCGAGCACCATGTCGCGCAACCGGAAGGGCGTGAACAGGGGTGGCGGGACGGCGCCGGGCGGCTCGCCATCCCGGGAAGGGCCGGCCCCGCTCCTCACCTGTTCCCTCGTCCGATCCGCGTACCACCGATCGACGTCCTCCAGGAACGCCGGATCGCGCAGGCGCAGGTCCTCGTGCGTGATGCGCAGCGACCTGGTCAGCAGGGTGAACGCGAACTGCGGCGGCTCGAGCTCCATGTAGCGCTCGGTGTCCTCGAACCACTGCAGGCTCGCCTGCGCCGCGCGCTGCAGGCTCTCCACCTGCGGCCTGCGCTCCTCCTCGTAGGCGGCCAACGAGCTGCCCACGCCCTCCTCGCCATCCCCGGCATGGGTCGCCAGGGCATTGGCGAGCGAGATCGCGTCCAGCATGGCCATGCGCGTACCCGATCCAACCGAGAAGTGCGCGGTGTGCGCCGCGTCGCCGATCAGCACTACGCTCCCGACCGACCATGGCTTGGTGCGAATGGTCGGGAATTGACGCCAGAGCGAGCGGTTGCGGATGAGCTCGTGGCCGTCGAGCTCGGCGGCGAAGAGGCGCTCCAGGAACTCCGCCGTCTCCTCCTCCGACGCTTCCTCCAACCCGGCTGCGCGCCACGTATCGTCGCGCGCTTCGGCGATGAAGGTGGACCGGCCCGGCCCATACTGGTAGGCGTGCACGCGCCACAGTCCGTGCTCGTCCGCGCGGAAATAGAACGTGAACGCCGGAAACGGTTTGGCGGTCCCGAGCCACACGAAGCGGTTCGGGCGGACGTCCACCTCGGCGCCGAAGTCCAGCCCTGAGGACTCTCGTACCCAGCTGTTGACGCCGTCCGCCCCGACGATCAGATCGGCGTCTCCGAACTCGGCCAGGTCCCTCACCTCGTGCTCGAAGGCGAGCGGAATCCCCAACTCCTCGGCGCGCCGCTGCAGCACCAGCAGAAGCGTCTGCCGGGACATGCCACTGAACCCGTGCCCCGTCGAGCGCAGCACCTGCCCGCGGTAGTGGATGTCGATGTCGTCCCAGCGCACGAAGTGGTCGGTCACCAGCCGGTAGGTGTCGGCGTCCGCGGTCTCCACCTCGGCGATGGTGGCGTCGCTGAACACGACGCCGAACCCGAAGGTGTCATCCGGCCGGTTGCGCTCGAAGACGCGTATGTCGTGGCTCGGATCGGCCTGCTTGAGGAGGATGGCCAGGTAGAGCCCGGCGGGGCCGCCTCCGACGATGACGACCTTCATGGAGCCCGCGACTGGAGCAGCGCGTCGGCCACGATCATGCGCTGGATCTCGGTCGTCCCCTCGTAGATCCGCAGCGCGCGCACCGACCGATAGAGGCGCTCCACCGGGTGCTCCGCCAGCACCCCGGGGCCGCCGACGATCTGGACCGCCTCGTCGATGATCCGCTGCGCGGCCTCGGTCGCGAACGCCTTCGCCTTGGCCGCCGTGACCGTGACCCGATCCGCGCCCTCATCGGCCGTCCACGCCGCGCGATAGACCAGCAGCCGCGCGGCGTCGAGCTCGATGGCCATGCGGCCGAGCTTTTCCTTGACGATCTGGAACTCCGCGAGCGGCCTGCCGAACTGGCGCCGGGTGCGCGCGTGGCTCAGGGCCTCCTCCAGCGCCCTTCTCGCCATGCCGCAGGCCGCGGCGCCGACCGTGGGGCGCAGCCGGTCCAGGGTGGCGAGCCCGAGCATGAAGCCGCGATTCGCCTCCCCCACCAGCGCGTCGGCGGGGACCCGGCAGCCGCGCAGCGCGATCCGGCCGAGCGGGTGCGGGGCGGACATGATCTGCGCGCCTTCGAACGAGAGTCCGTCGGTGTCGGCGGGGACGAGGAAGCAACTGATGCCCCGGCTGCGGGCGTCCGGGTCGGTCGACGCGAAGACCGCGTAGAGGTCGGCGATGCCCGCGTTGGATATGAGGTGCTTGGCGCCGTCCAGGACCCAGGCGTCACCCTCGCGAATCGCGCGCGTGGTCATGGAAGCCACGTCCGAACCCGCCTCGGGCTCGGTCATGGCGAACGCCGCCAGCGCGCGACCGCTCAGCACGGGGTCGGCCCAGCGCTCTCTCTGCGCCTCGGTACCCGCGCGCAGGATGGGGGTCAGGCCGAGCGCCTGCAGCGCCCACACCGCGTCCGCCAGGGGCGAGGCGAACGCGATCGCCTCGCGCGCGAGGCACGCCGCGCGCAGGTCGCCGTCCCCGATGGGCGCGAACAGCCCGGCCGAGCCCATGACCTCCGCCAGCGCGCGCGCCTCGACGCGCCCGGCGCCGTCGTCCTCGGGCTCGGCGCGGGGGGCGAGGGACTCATCCGCGAAGGCCGAGGCGCGCGCCGCGAACTCCAGGTGGGCCGGCTCGAGGAACGCGCGCACGCCGTCGGCGTCGATCATGCCCGGAAGCTCGGCGGGCGCCTCTCGCGGAAGGCTTCGTACGCCTCGCGGAAGTCGGGGTGCAGCATGAGCGCCGCCTGGATCTGCGCCTCGGCCTCGAGCGCGGCGTCCAGGTCCATGCTCGCCTCCCGGTTGAGCGCGTCCTTGGTGATCTCGAGCGCCATGGCGGGGCCGGCCGCGAGGGCCGCCGCCATTTCGCGCGCCGCGGAGAGCGCCTCCCCGTCCGGCACTACGCGGTTGTAGAGCCCGATCCTGTGCGCCTCGCGCGCGTCTATGAACTCGCCCGTCATCAGCAGCTCGCTCGCCTTGGCCAGGCCCACGATGCGGGGCAGCATCCACGCCGCGCCCATGTCCGCCCCGGACAGGCCGACGCGCGTGAACAGGTAGGCGATCTTGGCCGACTCGGCGGCCACCCTCAGGTCGCACGCCGTCGCGATGACGGCCCCCGCGCCCGCCACCGTGCCGTTGAGCGCTCCGATCACCGGGCGACGGCAGCGGCGGATGGCGCGCACCAGGTCGCACGTCATGCGGGTGAACTCCAGCAACCCCTGGATGTCCCGCTCGAACAGCGCGCCGATGATGTCCTCCACGTCGCCGCCCGAGCAGAAGGCCCGCCCCGAGCCGGTGATCACGACGGCGCGCACGCCCGCCTCCGAGTCCAGCGCGTAGAAGGCGTCGCGCAGCTCGTCGTAGACCTCGAAGGTCAAGGCGTTGAGCCGGTCGGGTCTGTCCAGGGTGATGGTCGCGACGGCCCGCTCGGCGTCGTGCTCGTAGCGAAAAGACTTCGGCGCGATCACGAAATCACCGCGGTCGCTTCCAGCTCCACGATCGCCCCCTGGTCCACCAGGCGCGTCACCTCCACCAACGCCATCGCCGGATAGTGCGACCCCATGCGCTCCCTCCAGATTCGGCCCAGTTCACGTCGGCTCGCGAGGTACGCCGCCATGTCGGTCACGTACACCGTCAGGCGCCCCACGCTATGGGGCCCACCGCCAGCCTCCGCGACCACCGCCAGCACCCGGTCCAGCGCCACCGCGAATTGCTCGGCGAAACCGCCGTCGATCACCGCGCCGTCGGGTCCCATGGCGGGCTGGCCCGCCACGAACAGGAAGCGCCCGCCCTCGCGCGCGAGCATCCCGTGGCTGAAGCCGGCCGGCCGGCCCAACTCCTCGGGGTCGATCGGCAGGAACGCGCTCACCGGCGCAGCTCCCCGCCGTCCACGACGAGCGCCTCGCCGTTGATCCCGCGGGCTCCCTCCGAGCACAGGAAGGTCACCGCGTGGGCGACCTCCTCGGCCGAGATCAGGCGCCCCTGAGGAGAGTGCTCCAAGATGGCGGCGCGGGCCTCGTCCTCGGTGCGGCCCGTCTTCTCCACTATGCGCCGGATCGAGGAGCGCGTCATGTCCGTGTCCACGTAACCGGGGCACACGGCGTTCACGGTGACGCCCCGCCCCGCTACCTCCGCGGCGACCGCGCGCACGAACCCCACCGCGGCGTGCTTGGCCGCGGCGTAAGCGGCGATGTAGGGTCCGCCCGTAAGCCCCGCGACCGAGGCCACCGTGACTACCCGCCCGCGGCCGCGCTCCACCATGGCCGGCAGGAACACCCGCGTGCATAGGAACGGCCCGGTCGCGTTCACCGCCAGCGCGTCGTGCCACTGCTCCAGCGTCAGCCTGTGCAGCGGCTGCGCGAACGACGCGCCCGCGTTGTTGACCAGGATGTCGACCTCGCCCAGGCGCTCGACGGCCGCTTCCGCAAGCCGGCCCACGGCCGCCTCGTCGGTCACGTCACAGGCGACGGCGTGCGCGTCTCCGCCTCTGGCTCGGAGCGCGGCCGCGGTCTCCTCGAGTTCGGCCTCGGAGCGCGCAGCCACTACCACCGCCGCGCCCGCCGCCGACAGCGCCTCGGCCACCGCCCGGCCGATGCCCCGGCCGCCGCCGGTGACCACGGCGCCTCGTCCCTCCAGGCCGTTCACGCCAGGGCCTCGCGCACGGATTCCGCCAGCATCTCCCCCAGGATCTGGATCGTGCGGCGGCCCTCCTCGGCGCTGGCCTCCGCGGGCCAGCCAAAGTACGCCCGCGGCCCACCCGCCGCCTCGAAAGTCGAGTGACCGGCCGCGATCGCGTCCACGAGCGACGCCGGATTGGGCTCCAGGCGCGAGCCAATGTCCGACCGGACGAGGTCGGGACGCACGGCCATGATGATCGATGTCTCGTAGCGGCCCGCGTGGCAGGCGCCGCTCCGGAATTCTTCTGTGAGCCGTTCGGCCAGCCGCCCGCGCGTGACGTCGGCGAAGGCCACCCGGATCCGGCCCTCCTCCGCGAGCGCGCCCGCGGCCTCCCGGAGCGCGCCCACGTGCGCCGGATCGAGATGCGCGTTCGCGATGGCCAGAGCCGCCGCCCCCGCCTCCGCCAGGCTGGTCGCGACGCCCTCGAGCAGCAACCGGACCGCGCGGGCCGAAACCGATACGGTCCCCGCGAAGCCGGACGCGAACGGCGCGGCGGTGTAGGCCAGGGTCGGCAGCAAGAGCACCGCCACTTCGTCGCCCGCGAGCAGCCGCGCTCCCTCCCTGGCCATCGCCTCGGCGATGACGTTATCCGTGCCCAGCGGCAGGTGCGGGCCGTGCGCCTCGGTCGCGCCCACCGGCTGAATGGCCACGAGCGGCCCGCCGAGCGCGCGCACGTCTTCCCAGGTCATGTCGGCGAGGGTGTGGACACCCCCGATCGGCTGCGGATCCATCAAGCTCGGCCCACGGTCGGGTTCGGTACACGGCCTGGCAATGTTCCGTCCGCCGTGCGCGTGCGGCAACCCATCGTGTTGCGCTCTGTTGGATTGCTGTTTACTGTCG
Source organism: Gemmatimonadota bacterium (assembly GCA_039715185.1). Taxonomy (NCBI): domain Bacteria; kingdom Pseudomonadati; phylum Gemmatimonadota; species Gemmatimonadota bacterium. The sequence continues at coordinate 2,445 of JBDLIA010000059.1, read as the reverse complement.
ACAGTATGCAGATACGAATAGAGGACCGACCCAATCTCAGCGAGCCCGTGGCCAACGGGCTGCGGGACAGGATCTACGACGGCCGCTTGAAGGGCGGCGAGCGCATCAACGAGGTGCACCTCGCCAGGGATCTGGGTGTCAGCAGGACCTGCGTACGCGAGGCGCTGAGCAGGCTGGTGGCCGAAGAAGCGCTAGTCGCCGTCCCCCGTCGCGGGTGCTTCGTGCGCGAGCTGACGCGCAAGGAGTTCGATGACATCTACCCGATCAGGGCCCTTCTGGACCCCGAGGCGCTGAGACTCGCCGGAGTCCCTTCCCTCGAGAGCTTCGAACGGCTCGAGGGGCTGGAAGAACAGAAGCGCGCGGCGACGGACCCGGCGGCGCGAATCACGCTCGACGAGGCGTGGCACCTGGAGCTGCTCTCCGCGTGCGAGAACGAGGTGTTGATGTCGTTGATAGTCCACTTCATGCGCCGCTTCAGGAGGTACGGACTCGCGTTCGGGGGAGACCTGGCGGTGATGGAGACGGCGCAGGAGGAGCACGGGCAGATCCTGCGGGCCCTGCAACGAGGCGATGTGGACGAGGCGTGCCACTGGCTGCGCCGAAACCTGACGAGCCCCAAGGAGCCGATCCTGCAATGGCTGGACGAGCGCGCGCGCGATGCGCGGCAGGAAGTGGCGTGAGCCGCGCGGAGGCAGGTACGTGGGCGGTCTTGCTGGTGGCGGGCACGATCGCGACCCCCTCGGCGGCCGTCGGCCAGGACGCCGACCCACCCAGGCACCTGGTCGGCCTGTGGGCGGCCGAGCGGACCTTCGGGCCGGACGTGTCGGGGGCCGTAACGCTGCGGCGAGAGGGCGCTGACTTTTGGGCGGAAATCGGCGGGCATCATGTCGATGTGCGTTTGGAAGGTCACCAGATCCGCTTCGAGGCAGGCGGAGAGAGGGGATACTTCCGGGGCCGCCTGTCGGACGACGGTGGGTCGATCGAGGGGCACTGGGTGCAGCCCTGGAACTTCCGCAGCTTTTCCGAACTCGCCACGCCGCTGACGCTCCTCGCGCAGGAGGCTGGAGTGTGGACGGGCAACCTGACCCCGGCGCGTGACGGGCTGCGATTCTACCTGAAGATCCAGCGACAGCCGGACGGCCGACTGGGGGCGTTCATCCGCAACCCGGAGGCGAACATCGGGCGCTTTTATCCGATCCACGACATCCTGGGGCAAGATGACGCCCTGAGCTTCGTGGATTCGGAGGGGCGAACCCGGCTCCAGGGGATCTACCACGAAAGGCGCGGCCGGCTGTCCGTGTACTTCCCGCTCAACGGCGGCACGTACGACTTCACACGCGTCGACGGCGATCGCGCTTCGCCCTTTTCCGCCAGGCCCGTCGGGGCCGAGCCGTATCGATATCGCCGCCCGGTCGAGGCGGAGGGCTGGCAGAGCGCCGACCCGGCCGCGGTCGGCATGAGCGAGGGTCCGCTCCAGGAGCTCGTGCGCAGGATCGCCTCCACCCCGATCGACGCCATCGACGCCCCCTACATCCACGGCTTCCTCGTCGCGCGCAGGGGCAGGCTCGTGCTGGAGGAGTACTTCCACGGCTACTCCCGGCACGACCCTCACGCGACGCGTTCGGCCTCGAAGAGCGTGACCTCCACGCTGGTCGGCTCCTCCGAGCACGCCGGACTGCTGTCCCGCGACGCGCTCGTCTACGACGCGATGGGTGCCACGGGCGGCTCAGAGGACCGCGACCCGAGGGCCGCCCGCATGACGCTCGAGCACCTGATCACGAACACCTCGGGACTGGCGTGCGATGATTCGGACCGCGACTCGCCGGGCAACGAGGACGTCATGCAGAACCAGGAGGACGTCCCCGACTGGCATCGCTATACGCTGGACCTGCCCTTGGTCCACGACCCGGGGACGCACGCTGCCTACTGCAGCGGCGGCCTGAACCTGGCGGGCGGCGTGCTGGCGCGACTCGCGAACTCGTGGCTCCCCGAAGTGTTCAGGGAGCAGCTCGCTGAGCCGCTGGGCATTGGGGTCTATCACATGAACCTCACGCCGACCGGCGAGGGCTACGGCGGAGGCGGCTTGTTCATCAAGCCCCGCGATTTCCTCAAGCTCGGCCAACTCTACCTGAACGACGGCGTGTGGAACGGCCGCCGCCTGCTGGCACCGGGCTGGGCGGCGGAAGCGACCACGCCGCGCTCGACCATCCGCGATGAAGGCTACGGCTACGGCTGGTGGATGTTCTCCTACCCGTACGAGGGGCGCGAGGTGGGCGCGTTCTATGCCGGCGGCAACGGCGGCCAGTACGTGATAGTCGTGCCGGAGCTCGAGCTCGCCGTCGCGATCTTCGGCGCCAACTACAATCAGCGCGCCGCCGCGGCCGTATCGAAATACGAGTACGTGCGCGACTACGTGCTCGCCGCGATCGAGGACGACTGACCGCC